>DASTLD010000474.1:0-2311 GCA_035715345.1 Longimicrobium sp. | reverse complement strand
TGTCCACGCCGCCGCCCAGCTTGTGGATGACGATGCCCACGTGGCCGGGGCTGATGTAGGTGAAGGTGCTGGGCACCAGGACCAGCAGCAGGGCCGCGCCGACCAGCAGCGGCACCTTGCCGCGCATGCGGCCCAGCGCGCGCCCGGCGGCCGCGCCTGCGCCGGCGCCGCGGCGGCCGGTGGGGATCTTGATGTCCATCGTGGAATCCGGGCTCCTGGAAGGGAACGGTACGCGCGGACCCGGACGGGCCCGCGGCGGGGGCGACTACGCGGACCGCGCCCCGGCGGTTTCAGGCGTAAACGGTTGCGGTGCAGCGGCTTTCAGGCGCCTTCCGGCTTGGGGAGGATGCGGCCCGGCACCAGCGCGCCGCGCCCGAAGCGCCGGCGCAGGCGGTCGCTGGCGGCGCTGACGCGGCGGTCGCGCTCCGTGTCCACCGCGCCCGGCGCCTGGCCGAACAGCGTGGGCACCTCCTCCTCCTGGCCCGCGAGCTTCGACACGCCCACGTGCAGCAGGCGGATGCCGCCGCGCCGCCGGGCCCGCAGCCCGCGCAGCAGCGCGCGCGCGACGGAATAGATGGCGCGGTCGCTCTCCACCGGGTCCGGCACGGTGCGGCTGGCGGAGCGGTCGGTGAAGTCCGCGTAGCGGATGCGCACCGTCACCGTGCGCGCGCGCAGCCCCTCCGCGCGCAGCGAGGCGCCCGTCTCCACCGCCAGCGCCAGCAGCCGCTGCTCGATCTCGCCCTCGTCCGTGACGTCCGTGGGATAGGTG
Organism: Longimicrobium sp.; assembly: GCA_035715345.1. Classification (GTDB taxonomy): domain Bacteria; phylum Gemmatimonadota; class Gemmatimonadetes; order Longimicrobiales; family Longimicrobiaceae; genus Longimicrobium. The sequence goes on along the minus strand of DASTLD010000474.1, from coordinate 1,542 downwards.
CGCTCGTGCGAGACGGACTTCTGCGCGCGCCGGTCGGACACCTCGGTGTGGTGGTCCTCGCCGCGGGCCAGGTGGTACAGCCAGCGCCCGCGCGAATCGCCCACCCAGGAGACGAGCGTGGCCTGGTCCAGCGGCAGCAGGTCGCGCACGGCGGTGGCCCCGCGGCGGCGCAGCGCCTCCGCCAGCGACGGCCCCACGCCCGGGATGTCCGCCAGCTCCACGCCCGCGATGAAGGCCGCCTCGCCGCCGGGCGGCACCACGTGCACGCCGAACGGCTTGTTGACCGTAGCGGCGATCTTGGCCAGCGTGCGCCCCGTGGCCCCGCCGATGGACAGGCTGATGCCGGTGCGGTCCAGCACCGCGCGCTGGATGTGGCGCGCGGTGTCTTCCAGCGGCTCGCCGTGGTACAGGCGCTCGGTGCCGGTCAGGTCCAGGTAGAACTCGTCCACGCTGGCCGCCTGCACCGCGGGGGTGAACCCGTCCAGCACGGCGCGCACCTCGTGGTGCTTGGCCTTGACCATCTCGCCCGGGACGGGCACCACCATGGCCGCCGGGCACAGGCGGATGGCCGTCGCCATCGGCATCCCCGCGTGCACACCGTACTTCCGCGCCGCGTACGAGGCGGAGGTGACCACGCCGCGCCCCGTGGGGCTGCCGCCCACCAGCAGCAGCTCGGCCTTTCCCGCGCCCTCCGGGTCGGCCAGCATGGCGCAGCGCACGAAGTACGAGTCGCAGTCGGCCAGCAGGATGCGGCGGGGGCTGTCGCCGGAGGACATTCGCGCGGAGAGGGGAGAGGGACGACGGTGTCCGCGCCTGGAAAGATAAGCGAAGCAACGAGGTCGCGGGAGCCGCAGCCGCGCGCCGGGGAGTCTCACGCGGCCCCGGAGAAGAAGGAGGGCCGCAGCGGAACGGACGAGGCTCCTCCGCGGCCCTCCGTCGAGCCGCGCCCTCCGCGTAATTTGCCGTTCCCGGCCGTGCCGCGGTAACGTCCACGCATGGAAACACTCCCTCGCGACGACGACGGCCGCCGCTGGCGCGCGCTGGCGCTGCTGGTGCTGGCGGAGATGCTGGGGATGTCGCTCTGGTTCACGGCCAGCGCGGTGTCGCCCCAGCTCCAGCGCCTGTGGAGCCTGAGCGACGCGCAGGCGGGGTGGCTCACCTCCGCCGTGCAGCTCGGCTTCGTGGCGGGGACGGCGGTGGCCGCGGTGCTGAACCTGGCGGACCTGCTGCCGGGCCGCCTGTACGTGACCGTGGCGGCGGTGCTGGCCGCGGGCGCCAACGCAGCGCTGGCGGCGGCGCCGGACTACGCGGCCGCGCTCTGGCTGCGCTTCGCGACCGGCTTCTTCCTGGCGGGCGTGTATCCGCCGGCCATGAAGATGATCGCCACCTGGTTCCGCTCCGGGCGCGGGCTCGCGATCGGCGCCGTGGTGGGTGCGCTGACGGTGGGCAAGGCGGTGCCGTACCTGCTGCGCGCCTTTCCCGGCCTGGACTGGCGGCAGATCGTGCTGGCCGGCTCCGCGGGGGCGCTGCTGTCCGCGCTGC
>DASTLD010000473.1:0-5575 GCA_035715345.1 Longimicrobium sp. | reverse complement strand
CTGCTGTCCGCGCTGGTCCTGGTCCTGTCGCCGGTGTACGTCTGGGTGGAGAGCACCCGGGTGGGATGGGGCCCGCGGCTGCTCCTGGTCCCGCTCCAGGTCCTGCTCGTGGTGCCCGGCTACTTCACCGGCTTCCTGCTGGCGGGATGGGTGATGGACGCCACCCGGCCGCTGGCCCACCGCTTTCGCGGCTACGCCCTGCGCGGCAGCCTGGGCGCCACCGCGGTGTACGGCGCCGTGGGGCTGGTCCTGCCGCTGCTGGACCGGGACGTCCGCCTCTGGCCGGACGTCGCCGCCACCCTTCCCTTCATCGCCGCGTTCGGCCTGCTGGCCGGTGCCGGCTGGTGGGCGCGCGACCGGCTCACCGGCCGGCTGGGCCCTCCGCCGCCGCGCCGATGAGCGGCGGCGCACCCCCGCCCGGCCGCGCCCCGGCGCGAGCCGGCCGCATGAGCGCCGCCGGGCTCCGCGACGCCCTGGAGCGGTTCGAGCGGCACGGGTTCACGACGGCGGACGTGGCGCGGTGGACGGGGCGGGACCCGCGCGTGCTGGACGCGGCGGCCCGCGGAGAGCGCGGGGTTCCCCGCCGCGTGGCCGCCCTGCTCCGCTGGCAGCTTGCCCTGCACGAGCAGCAGCGGGTGATGGAGGAGAGCGGCCTGCCCGCCTGCCCGGTCCTCGACGCGCTGGACGCGCGCTTCCCGGGGAGCGGCGACATGGACCGCTTCGAGGACTGGTCCATGGAGCGGGACGCGCACACGGCGGCATGCCCCCTCTGCCGCGCACGGCAGGCGTACGCCGAGCGGCACGCCCCGCTGCCCCCCTATCCGCATCCCCCGTTCTTCCGGCTGATGGGGCTGGGGGACCGCCTGCCCGCCCCGCTGCGCCCCCCGGACGGCGCCGCGGGCCGGTTCCGGTGGCTCGGCCTGGCGATGGCCTCGGTGGTGTCGGCGTACGCGCTGCTGGTGCTGGCGGCGACGCTCGCCTGGGCCGTGGCCACGGGCGGCCTGGACGGCGCAAAGCTGCGCGAGTCCGGCGTGCTCCTGGGCCTGGTGCCCGGCTTCTTCCTGGCCTTCTACCTGGCGGGATGGTCGCTGGACGCAACACGGCCCATCGCCCGGCGCTTCTGGGGATACGTGCTGCGCGGCGCGCTGGCCACGTCTCTGGTCTACGGAGTGATCCTCGCGGCCTACCGGCTGGCCGCGGGAGGCCTGGACCCGGTGCGGCTGCTACTGGTCTTCGCGCTCTTCGCGGGGGTGGGCGCCCTGGGCGGCGCCGGCTGGTGGGCGCGGGACCGCATCACCGCCCGCCGCCGCGCCTGAGCCATCCACGCGATCCGCCGCCCGCACTCCCACACTCCCGCACTCACGCACGCACTCGGATTTGGCGGAACGGCGTACGCCACCGTACCTTGTGCGTCGTGGGCGATGCAGAACCTCTGGCGGGGGAAGGCGCATGGCGGAGGCGGACCGCGAGGCGGGAGAGCACCTGGAGCAGGCGCGCACCATGATCTGGGACGCCGTGCAGCTCCTGGAAGACGCGCAGCGGGTCCTGTTCAAGGCCGGCGACCGCTACGTGGCCCAGGTGTGGGGCGACGGCGTGCGCGCGGTGCTGGACGTGACCGAGCGCATGAGCGACCTGTGCGGCGAGCTGACCTCCGTGCAGTCGGAGGTGGTCCGCATCGGCCGCCGCGACCGCGGGCGCTCCACCGGCGGTTGAGCCCCCCACACCCCCTGGAACCGACGGACGTCGCGCGGCCGGGGGGCTCGTGGTGCCGCGGACGAAAAAAGCGGCGCCCGGACCATAGGGTCCGGGCGCCGCTTCGTTTTCAGTTGCCCCTCCAGGGCTCGAACCTGGACTTTCCTGATCCAGAGTCAGGCGTGTTGCCAGTTACACCAAGGGGCAGCGACTTCCCTTCCGACCTTCCAAGCGCCCACTCCAGGACTCGAACCTGGGACCCCCTGATTAACAGTCAGGTGCTCTAACCGACTGAGCTAAGTGGGCTTGCGTACCGCAAGCGGGCAACCGGGCTCGAACCGGCGACCTCAACCTTGGCAAGGTTGCGCTCTACCAACTGAGCTATGCCCGCGGACCGCAGGGTACAGGTTACAGGGGATGGGTTACAGCCTGCAACTGCGCGCAGGCCCGCCGGCTGTAACCTGTAACCTGTTCCCTGTAACCTCCATGGTCGCCGTAGGATTCGAACCTACGACCTCTCGCGTGTGAAGCGAGCGCTCTGGACCAGCTGAGCTAGGCGACCGGACCTTCCCGCCAATACCCCGTAGGGGAATCGAACCCCTGTTTACGCCGTGAGAGGGCGTTGTCCTAGGCCACTAGACGAACGGGGCCAATCCATCACCGACAGTGCTCCCGAGAGGACTCGAACCTCCACGAGCTTGCGCCCACTAGATCCTGAATCTAGCGCGTCTACCAGTTCCGCCACAGGAGCAGCACTACCGACCCTCGACTTCTCAAAACAGGTGCGCCCGGAGAGATTCGAACTCCCGGCCTTCTGATCCGTAGTCAGACGCTCTATCCAGCTGAGCTACGGGCGCACAGTGCACCGGGAAGGAATCGAACCTTCAACCTTGGGATTAAGAGTCCCCTGCTCTGCCAATTGAGCTACCGGTGCGTATCTCGTTGCGGGCGGATAACTTAGCGAATCGGATCGCCCGCGTCAACCCCCCTGCGCCGCTTCCGCAACTCCAAGCGGCGCTTGCGGATAGCCGCGCCGGCGTCCGGAAGCCGACTCTCTCCGGAGCATGAAAATGCACTTTCCCCACGCCTCCCGGCCGCCGTCTTCCCCGCCGCGCGCGTGCGTCCGCTGCGGTGCCCCCGCACCCCCGGGCGGCGTGCTCGTCGCCACCCCCGAGGGCCCGATGTGCGAGCCGTGCTACGCAGAGCCGAAGTGACTCACCCGTTCAGGTTCATCAGGAAGTACACGATGCTGGCGCCCATCACCGCGAACGCCACGTACTTGAAGACGGGCCGGAGGTGCGCGGGCGCGTAGTTCATCCCCCCGCGCATGATGAGCGCGGCCAGGGCGGCGCCGGCCACCACGCAGTGCATGTCGTTCACGTTGGGCCGCTGCGACCACAGGCTGGCGAAGTTCGCCACGGTGACGACGGCCAGCAGGGCAACGAGGACGTGGTCCTGCATGGTGGGACGCCGGGGCGCGGCGGGTGCGGTCTCGGGCATGACGGGATCGGGGGTGTGGCGGACGGGAGCGGACCTGCGGGAGGGCACAAGATGCATCGCCGGCCCCGCGGCCGCCAAGGCCCGCGTGCGGAAAACACGAAGGGCGCGGGAGAAACCTCCCCCCACGCCCTCCGCGTCTCTCCCCCCCCGGGGATCGACCCTGCCTACACCGGCTCCGCCACTCCCGCCCCGGCCACCGGGGCCGGATCCGCCTCGATCTGGAACGGCACCGCCAGCAGCCGCGCCAGGTCGTCCTCCACCTGCGCCAGCTCGGGGATGAGCCCCAGCGAGGCGAAGGTGTCGCGCGCGGCCTCCAGGTAGCCGCGGCCCTCTTCCGGACGCCCGCAGGAGGAGTGCAGCCGGCCGTAGCCGTGCAGCACCCCCGCCTCCAGCTTGGCGGGCACGCCGCGCTCGCGGCACACCTGCAGCGCCTGCTCGTAGAACACGAAGCCCTCGTCGTCGCAGCGCTCGCGGGCAATGGAGCCCAGCAGCGCGTACACGTCCACCAGGTCCGGCACGAAGCGGTGGCGGATGGCGATCTCCTCCGCGCGCCGGGCCTCGTCGCCGGCCTCGAACAGCCGCCCCTGGCGCATCAGGCACTCGCCGCGGTTGATGCGCATCACCATCTCCCAGTGCGGCTCGTTGCGGCAGTGCTGCAGCGCGTCGCGGAACACCGTCTCCGCGCCGGCCACGTCGCCGTGCTCCAGCAGCAGCAGGCCGCGGTTGTTCTGCCAGTACAGCATGGCCCCGGGCGCGCCGGTGCGCTCGATGCAGTCGCGCGCGCGGCCCAGCAGCCGCTCCGCCTCCGCCAGGTCGCCCTCCAGCATGGTGAGCACGGAGAGGTTGGTGTAGAACGGCCACTCCAGCTCCGGCTGCTCCAGCCCGGCCGCGCGCTCCAGCCCCCGCTCCCACCACAGCCGCGCGCGCTCGCGCTCGCCGCGGTCGTCGCACACGTTGCCCAGGCCCTGGCAGGCGATGACCTGGCCCGGCACGTCCATGCCGTCCACCGCCAGCTCGTAGCTCTGCTCGTAGCGCTCCCACGCCGCGTCCAGCCGCCCCGCCGTGCGCGCCGTGCGCCCCAGCCGCCGCAGCACCAGCGCGTGCGGGGCCGTCTCGCGCAGCTCCTGGCACAGGTCCAGGGCCATGTGGTAGATGCTCTCCGCCTTCTCCAGCCGCTGCTCCGCCTCCTCCATCTCTCCCGCCCGCACCAGCAGCTCCACCGCGCCCGCCAGGTTGCCGCCGCGCTGCTCGCGGATGGCGGAGTGCACCAGGCCGAAGAGCTCGCGCAGCCGCTGCTGGCTCTTTTCCAGCAGCACCGGCAGCAGCTCGTCCAGGCGGCCGGGGTCCACGACGCGCTTGCCCAGCGTGGAGTACTCGCCGGAGCGGGCCCACACCTTCTCCGAGTCCACCCGCGACGCGCCGATCACGGCGTCCGCCAGGGGCAGGAACTCCTCGAAGTCGGGCACGAGCGCGAGCGCGCGCTCCACCAGCAGGTGCGGTGGCACGGACTTGCCCATCGGTGTGGCGCTCAGGTGGATCGCGGCCGGGGCCCCTCAGCCCCCGGCCAGGACGTACTTGCCGCCGTAGGTGGAGAAGTGCGGCGTGGTGCCGGAGAGCTGCGTCCCCAGCGCGTTGACCGTGCCGCCCAGCGACGTCCAGCCGCCGTTCTCCCAGCGCGCCACCTCGATGGGCGCCCCGCTCAGGTGCACGCCGGTGAGCGGGAAGGTCAGCGTGACCGGGGTGTTGAACTGGATGCCGTGCGGCCCGAACTCGGCCAGCAGGCGCTTGCCGAGCACGTTGTCGGTCGGCAGGTCGATGGTGACCGTCGCGTCGTACGGCAGCGAGCCGGCGGGGATGTCCACGCGGAAGCCGTTGAGCGAGACGAACCCGCCCTCGGAGGCGCGGATGAACTTCTCGGCGTGGCGCGCGCCGGACAGGTCCGGCAGGGGCACGAACTGGAGCACGCCCACCAGGCTGATGTCGCCGGCGATGGCGCGCGAGGGGGCGCGGCCGGCGGTCAGGGTGGGCTGCGACGCGTCGGAGCAGCCGGCCAGCGCGGCCAGCAGCAGGGACGCCGCGGCAAGGGAGCAACGGAGGTTCACGGCAGTGTCCTGGCAGGGTGTCGGGGCAACTGTCTCGCCCACCGCGAGTGGCACGTGCCGTGCCGAATTGCGCGTGCTTCCAACTCGTTGCCAGGCAGAAACTTGCGCTCCGGCACGCCTGATGCTCGCCCCCGCGCCCTGCACAAAAAACGGGCAAGATTTACCAGAAGAGGGAAAAAGAAACGGCGGGTGCGGGCGGTTGCGGGTGGTTGCGGTGTGTGGGAGCGGAGGCCCGCGCATGGGCGGCGCCCCCACCCGCTCGCTTAGGCTCGCACCCTCCC
>DASTLD010000472.1:0-2611 GCA_035715345.1 Longimicrobium sp. | reverse complement strand
CCTTGGGGAGGGGCTGGTGGATGCCTCGGAGGGATCCGGGGGTGGGGCTGCCTTCCTTGCGGTCCCGGAGGTATTCTCCGCCTTCCACCCGTTGGAGATTACGCAGGACACCGGAACTGTCGTGGACGACGCGGTGATGCTGGAGGTGGAGGACGCTCTACGAACGTTCTTCGGCCTGTAAGGCCGGATCACGAGGTTGGGCGAGCGGTCCTTTCCTCGTGTAGACCCGCACACGGGGTCCGCTTACAATAGGCCGATCCGGCGACGCCCGAGGGCGCTGCCGGATCGGCCGTTTTCCTTGTATCGCGGGCGCTTGCATGAGTGCTGGACGCCGGCAGCGGGGCGCGCTGCCGCGGCTGCCCCTGGACTTTGCCGACAGGACGCGCCTTCCCGCCGCGGAGGTGGCGGGCGCGCGCATCCTGTCCGAGCTGCCGGGCCCCGCGGGGCGCGAGGTGTGGCGCGTGCTGCGGCTGGTGCTGGACTTCGCGGCGGGGCAGCACGCGGTGGAGTGGTTCGACGCGGCCTACCTGGACGCGTGGGAGGAGCACATCCTGCGCGGCCCGCTGGAGGCGCCGCTGCGGCTGCCGCTGGGCGTCATCGTGGGCGAGCTGACGGCGCCGCACGAGGCCGAGCGCCCGCTGCTGGGGCACGGCTGCTGGTGCGTCGCGGACTGGGCGTCGGGGCGGTACGAGGAGACGGCGCTCGCGTTCGCGGAGGCGGCGGCGCTGTGCTGGCCGGAGAACGGGCGCTACGCCATGGTCGCGGGCCGGCTGTTCCGCAAGGCAGGCCGCCTGCGCGAGGCCGAGCTGTGGCTGCGCCGCGCCCGCCGCCTGGCCGTGTGGCACGAGGACTGGGAGGCCGCCGTCCTCAGCACCAGCAGCATGGGAATGCTGGAGTGGGAGCGCGGCAACTACAAGCCCTCCATCGAGCACCTGGAGCAGGCGGAGCGCCTTGCCCGCAGGCATCAACTACGCAGACTCGAAGGTGAGGTCCTTCACAACCGGGTCCTGCTCGCGGTGTTCACCGGGCAGACGGATGCCGCGACGACCTACGCGGAGGCGGCGCTCGACCGATATCTCCCCGTCCATCCCCAACTTCCGGCTCTAGCCTACGACCTGGCGTACCTGTGGCTCACCAAGGGCTACGCACGCCGGGCGCTCCCGGTCTTCGAATCGCTGCTGCCCCACTTCAAGGAACCCGAGAGGCGCCTGCAGGTCTACGCCGCCATCGCGAAAGCCGCGGGCCTGCTCGGAGATCGGGATCGATTCCGAAATGCGAGTGCGCGCGTCGAGGAGATTGCCGCCATACAGCCACGCGTACGCACGCTCGCCGCCGCCCTGGTGGATGCCGGCCTGGGCGCTGCTGAGTTGGGAGACGCGGTCGTTGCTCGCGAGGCACTGCAACGGGGTCTCGCCGTGGCGGAAGCAGCGGGACAGGCGGACATGGTCGTAGCGGCGGAGCGTGCGATCAACCGGATCGATCAGCCGTCCAAGGATGGATTACTGCGCGATCCGCGCAGTGGCCTGAGGGCGCACGACGAGCTCGCCGAGAGGTTCGTCCGCGTGCTGGAGGAGCAACCAGCTTCCTGTTGAAGGCCGCCGTCAGTGCCCAGATCCCATCATGTTCCCGCCGCGCTGCTGGGTGGTGGAGTCGGGATCGGTGTTGGTCGTGGTGGTGGCGGCGTCCTGGGGCACGGGCGGGGGCGCCTCCTCGGACGCGGCAGTGCCCGCGGCGGAGGCGCGGGGCGCGTCGGTGGGGATGCGCTGGCAGGCGCCGGCGAGCAGGAGCAGCGCGATAACGACTGGCAGGCGTCGGGGCATGGAAGGCTCTCCGTGCGCGGGGTGCGGGGACGAGGGCGGCGCCTTCCGAAGATGCCCGGCCCCGCACGGCGGGTCAACCGAACACCCCACGCAAATGTCCGATCCGGAGCCCGGCCCATGATCCACGCGGAGACCATCCCCGTCCTGCTGCACGACACGCCGTCGCTCCGCGGGCTGGCGGCGCTGGGGCACCCGTTCCTGCCGCGCGTGGCGGGCGGCTGGGACGAGCTGCGCGCCGCGGCGCCGCGCCTGGCGCCCGGCAGCGTGCTGGTGGTGGACGCCGGCGCGCGCGTGGCGGACGGCCGCGTGCCCGGCGGGCTGTGGGAGCTGATGGCGGCGCACCCTTCCGTGCCCGTCGTGGTGGCGGTCGACGCGGCCGCGTGCGCGCCGTCGCTGCTGGCGCGGCTGCTGGACCGCGGCGCGGCGGAGGTGCTGGACCTGTCGCTGGACCGCACGCCCGCGCTGGCGGAGCGGCGCATCCGCGAGGCGGTGGCGCGCCCGTTCAAGCGCCGGCTGGAGGGCGCGCTGTCGCGATACGCGTCCGCGGACGCGCGCACGCTGCTGCGCGCCGCAACGGAGGCGGCCGTGCGCGGCGGCGGCGCGGACGAGCTGGCGCGCACGTTCGGCGTCTCGCCCGCGACGGTGGGGCTGTGGTGCGCCGCGGCCGCGCTGCCTCCGCCGCGCACCCTGCAGGCGTGGATGCGGCTGCTGCTGGCGGCGTCGCTGCTGGAGGAGCAGGCGCGCGGCATCGCCGACGTGGCCCGCACCTGCGGCTACGCCGGCGACCGCTC
>DASTLD010000471.1:0-15026 GCA_035715345.1 Longimicrobium sp. | reverse complement strand
ATACGCTGAGCGCGAGATGCGGCCGGTCGCCCTTGTTCGCGTCTTCGGCGGCGTCCCGTGGCAGGTAGTATACGAGTCCGCGACCCAGCATCGGACCATCCGATCCGCAGAGGTCGCATAAACAAACAAGGGCCAGGAAATCCTGGCCCTCTCACTTCGGGGGCAAACGGCCGCCTACGGGTTCTTCCGGCGACGCTGGATCAGCGGGCGAAGGCTCCGGACGCCCGCACGAAGCGACTCGTCGAACCGGGCCTGGTCCTCCGAGGGCGTCTGGTCCCGGTCGGCACCGGCCGGGCCACGGACGACCTGGGAGGTCGGTGCCGCCTCGGGAAGACCACTCATCGGACCTCTCTTCGAACGCATGGCTTGCGCGACTGGGGGGCTAGTATGTGTCGAGGCGACTCCCGGTGTCAAGGCGGGGGAAGGGGCCAAATCCATGCCGCGCCCGGGGAGCGGCTGCCGTGCCACGGCCCGGCATACCCGGACGAGCGGGTGCCGTTCCGGGGCGCGCGGCCCTCGCCTCGCGCCCGCGCGAGCGCCGGCATTCCCGACCGTCGTGCGGGCGCACACGGGCAATGCGCCTGTATTCCGAATTCTGCCCCTGATCTCACGCCTCGGCGCATCCGGGCTGGGGTGGTGTTGTCCGGAAACGGAGGGGAGCGGAGGGGGCAAAAGTGGGACAGGCGCGCCACGTTCAGGCGCTCCACGCCGAGGTTCCACACGCTTGCCGGCGGGGTGGGGCGCGCGTGCCAACGCGTTGGGCGGCAACGTCCTGCGTCACGAAGCGCCCCGCCCAAACGTTCAGGAAGCCAAGATGGTACAGAGTTGGCACCGGGAAACCGGCCGCATGTCGGGATGGGGCAGGGAAGCGAGTTGACAGCGTGCACTCGTTTTCGCTAATTTTGCCCTCCGCGCACCAGGTGCGCCGCCCCGGACTGCTCCAGCCCGGGGCGCTGCTTTTCCGCCTGCCGGGCCGTTCTCCCGCCGCGGTTTCCTTTCCGTTCCCCTGGCCCGACCTTTTCAGAAATCTCATGATCCTGTCGCATCCGCAGAGCCAGTTCGAGGACCGTACCGCCGTCGTCGGCGTCGTGGGGCTGGGGTACGTGGGGCTGCCCCTGGCCGTGGAGCTGGCGCGCAGCGGCTACCGCACCATCGGCTTCGACATCTCCGCCGGCGTGGTGCGCGGCGTCAACGAGGGCGAAAGCCACATCGCGGACGTGGACTCCACGGTGCTGGGCGCCTTCGTGGGCGAGGGGCTGCTGGAGGCCACCACGGACTTTGCCCGGCTGGGCGACTGCGACGCGATCTCCATCTGCGTTCCCACCCCGCTCAACAAGACCAAGGACCCGGACCTGAGCTACGTGATCTCCGCCGCGGAGGCGGTGGCGGCCACGCTGCGGCCGGGGCAGCTGGTGATCCTGGAGAGCACCACCTATCCCGGCACCACGCGCGAGGTGCTGCTGCCCATCCTGGAGGAGCGCGGGTTCGTGGCGGGGCGCGACTTCTTCCTCTGCTTCAGCCCCGAGCGGGTCGATCCGGGCAACACGAGGTGGCACACGCGCAACACGCCCAAGGTCATGGGCGGCGTGACCGCCGCGTGCCAGGAGGCGGGGCTGGCGCTCTACAGCCGCGTGTTCGACACCATGGTCCCGGTGGAGAGCGCGGAGGCGGCGGAGCTGGTCAAGGTGTACGAGAACACCTTCCGCATGATCAACATCGCGCTGGCCAACGAGCTGGCGCAGGCGTGCGACGTCCTGGGCGTCGACGTGTGGGGGGTGATCGAGGCGGCGGCGACCAAGCCCTTCGGCTTCATGAAGTTCACCCCGGGCCCGGGGCTGGGCGGGCACTGCATCCCGCTGGACCCGCACTACCTGAGCTGGAAGATGCGGACGCTGGCGTTCCGCACGCGCATGATCGAGCTGGCCAGCGAGATCAACGCGGAGATGCCGGGGTTCGTGGTCCGCAAGGTGGGCGACGCGCTGAACGACGACCGCAAGGCGATGAACGGCAGCCGCGTGCTGGTGCTGGGCATCGCCTACAAGAAGGACATCGACGACCTGCGCGAGAGCCCGGCGCTGGAGATCATCCAGCTCCTGCAGCAGAAGGGGGCGGAGGTGGCGTACCACGACGCCTTCTGCCCCGTGATCGCCGACGACGGGCACACGCCCATCGAGGGGCTGCCCATGCACAGCCAGCCGCTGACGGACGAACTGCTGGAGACGGCGGACGCGGTGGTGCTGGTGACCGACCACTCGGCCGTGGACTACGCGCGGGTGGCCAGGAAGGCGCGGCTGGTGGTGGACACGCGCGGCGCCCTGCGCGGCGTCCCGGCGCGCGGGCGCGTGGTGGCGCTGGCGGAGCGGGGCACGCCCGCGGCCGCCCCCGTGCTCCCCGTGCCCGCCCGGCTCAAGGCGCTGGCCGGCGCGGCCTGACCGCCGCCCCCCGCAGGCTCACGGCCCCGCGGCTCTCCCGGCCTTCCGGGAGGCCGCGGGGTTGCCGTATCTCGTTGCAACACATAGATTATCGTTCCCGCGCGACCGTTCCGTCCCTCTCCCCGGCCCCGGCTTTCCGGAAACGCTGCCTTGACCCGTAAACGCCCTTTTCTCGCGCGCGTGCGCGTCCCGCTGCTGCTGGCGCTGCTGGCCCTGGCCCCCGCGCTGCGCGCGCAGGCGCCCGCCGAGCCGCCGGTGCTGAGCCCCGGCGACCAGGTGCGCATCGTGGTGTGGGGCTCCAACGAGAAGATGGGCGGCGACTTCGAGGTGGCGGGCGACGGGACCATCGCCCACCCGCTGTTCCGCGAGGTGCGGGCGGCCGGGGTGCCCATGCAGCAGGTGGAGGCCGGCGTGCGCCGCGTGCTGGGCGTGTACGAGGCCAACCCGCAGTTCCTGGTGGAGCCGCTGTTCCGCGTGTCGGTGACCGGCGAGGTGCGCCAGCCCAACCTGCTGGTGCTGCGCCCGGAGACCACGCTGCTGCAGGCGGTGGCCCGGGCCGGCGGCGTCAACGAGCGCGGCCGCCTGGACCGGGTGCACCTGGTGCGCAACGGCCAGGCGCAGGTGCTGGACCTGACCCGCCCCGAGCTGGGCCACGCGCAGATGCTCATCCGCTCCGGCGACCAGGTCCGCGTGGAGCGCCGCTCGAACGTGTTCCGTGAGTACGTGGCCCCCAGCGCGAGCATCGTCGCCGCGCTGGCCGCCGTTGCCCGCTTGTTCGTCTCGCCCTGAGAGGTACCGCAGTGTCTCCGTTCCTACCCGGCCCCGACGGGCCTCCCGCCGTGCCCGCCCTGCGCATTGCCGCCGCCCCCGAGGCGTCGGCGGAGTCCGCCGCCCCCGAGTCGCGGCTGGACCTGCAGGAGCTGCTGAACCTGCTGCGCCGCCACCTGGTGATGCTGGTGGTCATCACCGGCGCCGCCACGCTGATGGCGTTCTGGTACGCCAGCTCGCGCCCGCCGCGCTACAAGTCCGAGGCGCGCGTGCGCATCGCGGACCTGCGCCGCTCGCTGACGGGCGGCATCGAGGACCAGGCCATGGAGCGCCTGGCCGGCGGCCCGGTGGTGGACCCGGTCTCGTCGCAGATCGAGGTGCTGCGCAGCCGCACGGTGGTGGGCCGCGCGGTGGACGCCGGCTCGCTGCGCCTGCGCACGGGCGAGGTGCCCACGGCGCTGGTGGCGGACGCCTTCGTGCCGCCCAGCGCGTCCACCGACACGCTGTCGCTGCGCTTCCGCGGCGACGGGTACACGGCGACGGGCCGCGCCGGCTCCGTGCGCGCGGCGTACGGCCAGCCGGTGACCCTGGGCGGCGTGCGCTTCACGGTCAAGGCGCAGCCCGAGGTGTCCACGGCCGACTTCGCGGTGGTGTCGCGCGACGCGGCGGTCAGCCGCGTGCTGGCGGGCCTGAGCGCCAAGCCGCAGGAGCGCACGGACGTGGTGCAGCTCCGCTACGAGTCGCCGGACCGCGACCGCGCCATGCACGTGCTGGAGAGCGTGGTGGAGACCTTCCAGGCGGTCAACACGGAGCGCGCGCAGCAGCAGTCGCGCCGCCGCCGCGTGTTCGTGGAGGAGCAGATGCGGGCCACGGACTCGCTGCTGGCGCTGGCGCAGGTGGAGCTGAGCCGCTTCCAGCGGCAGCAGCAGGTGTTCAGCTCCACGGAGCGCTTCAGCGCGGAGCAGGCCTCGCTGATGGAGCTGGAGCAGAAGCGCGAGGAGCTGGACGCGGAGCGGCGCACCTACCAGTCGCTGCTGGGCCGGCTGCTGCGCGAGCGCAGCTCCGACGACATGCAGGCGCTGGACGCGCTGGCCTCCACGCCCGGCGTGGCCGCCAACCCGGTGGTGGCGCAGCTCTACATCCAGCTCACCAAGCACGAGGCCGCCCGCGACTCGCTGCTCAGCGGGCCGCGCGCCCGCGCCGCCACGGACCCCGACGTCCAGCGGCTCAACACGCAGATCGCCAGCGCGGAGACGCGCATCGCCGACGCGGTGCGCAGCCAGATCTCGTCCATCGACGCCCGCATCGGCGCCATGGACGCGGTGCGCGGCCGCAGCGAGGCGCGCATCCGCGCCATGCCCGACGTGCAGGCGCAGGAGGTGCGCCTGACGCAGCAGCTGGCCACCGTGCAGGGCATGGCGGACCAGCTCCGCGAGGAGTACCAGAAGGCCCGCATCTCCGAGGCGGTGGAGGCGGGGCAGGTGGAGGTGCTGGACGTCCCCTCGCCCGCGGTGCCGGTGGGCAGCGGGGGGATGATCATCGTGTTCATGGGCGCGGTGGCGGGCGTGGTGCTCGGCGTGGCCAGCGCGGCCATCCGCGAGCAGCTCAACACCACCGTCCGCGGCCGCGAGGAGATGGAGCAGCTGCTGCAGGTGCCCGGCCTGGGCGTGGTGCCGGCGCTGGCGCCGGTGCGCCGCCGCTGGGGCCGCGCCGCGGCGGAGCCGGTGCCGGCGGACGGGCAGGCCGGCCTGGCGGTGCTGGACGGCCGCTCCGCGGGCGCGGAGGCGTTCCGGACGCTGCGCACCAACCTGATCTTCTCGCAGGCGGTCGGCCGGCTCAAGACGCTGGTTATCACCAGCGCCCTGCCGGGCGAGGGCAAGTCCACCACCGTGTCCAACCTGGCCGCGGCGTTCGCCCAGCAGGGGCTGCGCGTGCTGCTGGTGGACTGCGACCTGCGCCGCGCGCGGCAGCACTCCATCTTCGGGGTGCCGCGCGAGCCGGGGCTGACGCAGCTGGTGCTGGGCTACTCCGCCCTGGCGGAGGTGGCCCGCTCCACCGGCGTGGAGAACCTGTTCGTGATGGCCGCGGGCACGCTGCCGCCCAACCCGGGCGAGCTGCTGGGCAGCGCGCGCATGCGCGAGGTGGTGGAGGAGCTGCGCGAGGCGTTCGACCTGGTGCTCTTCGACACGCCGCCGGTGCTGGCCGCCAGCGACGGCGCCATCCTGGCCGCCGGCGCGGACGGGGCCATGCTGGTGGTGCGCGCGGGCAAGACGGCGCGCACGGTGGCCAAGCAGGCGCTGCGGCAGCTCACCGGCGTGGGCGCGCGCGTGCTGGGCGCCGTGCTCAACGACCCCGACGAGCGGCTGCCGGCCTACGGCGGGTACGGCCAGTACGGCTACTACTACGCCGCCTACGCGCCGCAGTCGGAGCCCTCCGCCAACGGCGGCTCGCCCGCGCGCAGCCGCATCGGCGCGGGCGTCTGACCCGCCCCGCCGCCCCCCGCCGCGCCCGCGGCGGGGGGCGTTCCGCGCCACGACGGCCGTCCCGGCAGCGGGCCGGCCGTCCCTGTCTCCCCCACTCCCGATCGCCGCGATCCACGTGACCCCGCCGCCCGCCGTGCCCGCCCCCGCCCTGCGGGCCGAGGTGCGTGCCGCCATCCGCGCGGCGCGCGCGGGCGGCCGCGCGGCCATGCGCCGCTACGGCGCGGCGGACGTGGACCTCAAGCGCGACGGCAGCCCGGTGACCGCGGCGGACCACGCCAGCCAGGCGGCGGTCCTGCGCGTGCTGCGCGCGGCCTTCCCGGACGACGCGGTGCTCTCCGAGGAGCGGGCGGACCCGGCGGAGCGGCTGGCGGCGCGGCGGGTGTGGATCGTGGACCCGCTGGACGGGACCAAGGAGTACCTGGCCCGCAACGGCGAGTTCGCCGTCATGGTGGGGCTGGCGGTCGACGGGCGGGCGGTGGTGGGCGCCGTGTGCCTGCCCGCGCACGACGTGACCTACGCGGCGGCGGAAGGGCTGGGCGCGCGGCTGGGGATGGAGGGGCGCTGGCGCCGCCTGGTTGCCCCCCGCGCGCCGGACGGGCCGCCGCGGCTGGTGGGATCGCGCAGCCACCCGGACGGGCTGCTGGCGCGCATCCAGTCGCGGCTGCGCATCACCGACGTGCTGCCCGCCGGCTCCGTGGGGCTCAAGTGCGCGCTGGTGGCGGAGGGTGAGCGCGACCTGTACGTGCACCCCGTCCCCTACCTCAGGGAGTGGGACACCTGCGCGCCGGAGGTGGTGCTGCGCGAGGCGGGGGGCACGGTGACGGACTGCCGCGGCGAGCCGCTCGTCTACAACAAGCCGGACCCGGTGCAGCCGCACGGCATCCTGGCCGCCGCGCCGGGCGTGGCGGAGCGGGTGGGCGCCACGGTGGCCGCGGTGTACGCCGCGGCGGGGCGGGGCGCGTGAGCACGCCGGGCGTGGTGGACCCGCGGCCGGACGCCGCACAGGGCGAGGAGTTCCTGTGGCCGGCGGACCGCCCGGGCGACCGCATGGCGCCGCCCCCCCGCGCGCCGCGGCGCCGCCCCAGCCGAGAGGCCCGGCTGCCGTGGGGGCTCTCCGCGCTGGGCCTGGCGGGGGGGCTGTTCGTGTACCTGATGCCCGCCGGCGGGCTGACGCCGCAGGGCCAGGCGGCCTGCGCGGTGTTCCTGGTGTGCACCACGCTGTGGATCACGGACCTGGTGCCCATCGGCGTCACCGGGCTGATGGCGGTGGCGCTGCTGGGGCTGACGGGCGCGATGAAGCCGTCGGAGGCGTACGCGGCGTTCGGCAACAGCGCCGTGTTCTTCATCATCGGCGTCTTCATCCTGGCGGCCGCGACCATCCACTCGGGGCTCAGCAAGCGCCTGGCGCTCTTCTTCATCCGCCGCTTCCAGCGGGGGCCGCACGCGCTGGCCGCGGGCATCATGCTGACCGCGGCCTTCCTGACGGTGTGGATGCCGGCGCAGGCCACCGCGGCCATGCTCTTTCCCATCACCCTGGAGCTGTCCGCGGCCATGGGGCTGCGGCAGAAGGAGAGCCCCTACGCCAAGGTGCTCTTCCTGTCCCTGGCCTGGGGGGCGATGGTGGGGTCGAACGCCAGCTTCCTGGGCAGCACGCGCGCCCCGCTGGCGCTGGGCATCCTGGAGAGCCGCTTCGGGCAGAGCATCACCTTCGGGGAGTGGATGCTCGCCTCCATGCCGGTGGTGCTGCTGGGGGTGATCGTCGGCCTGGCCGTCCTGCGCTTCTGGTTCCCGGAGGAGCGGGTGGACCTGCAGGCCGCGCGCGACACCATCCAGCGCTCGGTGCTCGAGCTGGGGCGCATCGGCTCGCGGCAGGCGGTCGTCGCGGGGATCGTGGGCGCCACGGTGTGCGCCTGGGTGCTGCTGGGGGGGCGGGTGGACCTGGCGGCCATCGCCCTGCTGAGCGCGGCGCTGCTCTTCTTCACCCGCGTGCTGCAGTGGACGGACCTGGAGGGATACGTCCACTGGGGCATCGTGATGATGTACGGCGGCGCCATCGCGCTGGGGCAGGCGGTGGAGAGCACCGGCGCCGCGCGCTGGCTGGTGAGCGGCGTGCTGGAGGGCGTGCGCATCCCCCCCTTCGTGGCCGTCGCCGGGCTGGCGCTGCTGACGGTGCTGCTGACCGAGTTCATGAGCAACGCGGCGGCGGTGGCGGTCATGCTGCCGCTGGGCTTCAGCCTGGCGGACCAGATGTCCATCAGCCCGGTGGCCATCGTGCTCACCTGCTCGCTGGCGGCGGGGCTGGACTTCACCTTTCCGTTCAGCAGCGCGCCCAACACCATCGCCTACTCCAGCGGCTACCTGCGCATGCGCGACATGCTGGGCGTGGGCCTGCTGATGACCGTGCTGTCCGTCCTTCTCCTGCTGCTGGTGAGCCGCCTGTGGTGGCCGCTGATCGGGGTGCTGTGAGCGTGATGACGCCGGCCGCGGAGCGGCCGCAGGGCTTCACCGTCTGGCTGACGGGCCTCAAGGGCGCCGGCAAGGGCTCCATCGCGCGGGCGCTGGCGGACGAGCTGCGCGCGCGGGGGCTGCCCACGGAGCTGCTGGCCGGCGGCGAGCTGCGCCACAACATCTCGCAGGGGCTGGGCTTCAGCCGCGAGGACCGCGTGGCCAACATCCGCCGCATCGGCTACGTGGCCAAGCTGCTGACGCGCAACGGCGTCGCGACGGTCATCACCGCCATCAGCCCCTACCGCGCGGCCCGCGACGAGTGCCGGCGCATGATCGGGCGCTTCGTGGAGGTGCACGTGGACACGCCGCTGGAGGTGTGCGAGGCGCGCGACACGGAGGGGCTGTACCGCCAGGCGCGCGAGGGGCTGATCGACGACTTCACCGGCATCAGCGACGCCTACGAGCCGCCGCTGGCGCCGGAGATGATTATCCAGGGCGCGCGCGAGCGGCCGGAGCAGGCGGCCGCGCGCATCGTGCGGCGGCTGGAGGAGCTGGGGTACCTGGCGCCCACGCCGCGCCGCCGCGGCGCCGACCCGGACGAGGAGCTGGTGCGGGCGCAGCTCCGCGCCCTGCAGAACCGCTGAGGGTGATGCCTTCCCCGCCGGAAGCGGCGCAGGCGATGCCGTCCGCCGGGGCGATGCCGCCGCCGCGCCGGCGCAGCCACCTGGACGCGCTGGAGTCGGAGGCGGTGCACGTGATGCGCGAGGTGGCCGCCCAGTTCGAGCGGCCGCACCTGCTCTTTTCGGGGGGCAAGGACTCCATCGTCATGGTGCACCTGGCGCGCAAGGCCTTCTGGCCCGGCCGCTTTCCCTTCCCGCTGCTGCACGTGGACACCGGGCACAACTTCCCGGAGACGCTGGAGTTCCGCGACCGGCTGGCGGCGGAGGCGGGGGCGGAGCTGGTGATCCGCAGGGTGCAGGACTCGATCGACGCGGGCCGGGTGCGCGAGGAGACCGGCCCGCGCGCCAGCCGCAACGCGCTGCAGACGGTGACGCTGCTGGACGCCATCGCCGAGCTCGCGATCGACGCGGCGTTCGGCGGCGGGCGCCGCGACGAGGAGAAGGCGCGCGCCAAGGAGCGCTTCTTCAGCCACCGCGACGCTTTCGGGCAGTGGGACCCGCGCAACCAGCGGCCGGAGCTGTGGAGCCTGTACAACGGGCGCCGCCACCCCGGCGAGCACTTCCGCGTCTTTCCGCTCAGCAACTGGACTGAGATGGACGTGTGGCAGTACATCGCCCGCGAGAACATCCCGGTGCCGGCGCTGTACTTCGCCCACCGCCGCGAAGTCTTCCAGCGCGACGGGCAGTGGCTGGCGCGCTGTCCCTGGCTGGAGCTGCAGCCGGGCGAGGCGTACGAGGAGCGCACGGTCCGCTTCCGCACCGTGGGCGACGCCACCTGCACCGGCGCGCTGGAGTCGCCCGCCGCCACGGTGGACGACGTGATCGCGGAGATCGCGGCGCTGCGGGTCACGGAGCGCGGGCTGCGCGCCGACGACCAGCGCTCCGAGGCGGCGATGGAAGACCGCAAGCGCCAGGGGTACTTCTGAACGGCAGGTTACAAACGGCAGGTTACAGGGGACAGGTTACAGGTTACAGCCTGCCACTGCACCGCCGTCGAAGGCTGTACCCTGTTCCCTGTAACCTGTAACCTCATCACCGTGAGCCAGGGAACCCTCGCGGAACCGGCACGCACCACGGACCTGCTGCGCTTTACCACCGCCGGCAGCGTGGACGACGGCAAGAGCACCCTCATCGGGCGCCTGCTGTACGACACCAGGTCCATCTTCGAGGACCAGCTCGCCGCGCTGGAGGGCGCCAGCCGCCGCCGCGGGCACGAGGGGCTGGACCTGGCGCTGCTGACGGACGGGCTGCGCGCGGAGCGCGAGCAGGGCATCACCATCGACGTGGCCTACCGCTACTTCGCGACCCCGCGCCGCAAGTTCATCGTGGCGGACACGCCGGGCCACCTGCAGTACACGCGCAACATGGTCACCGGCGCCAGCACGGCGGAGCTGGCCGTGGTGCTGGTGGACGCGCGCAGGGGGGTGACGACGCAGTCGCGGCGGCACGGCTTCATCGCCTCCCTGCTGGGCATCCCGCACCTGGTCGTGGCCGTCAACAAGATGGACACGGTGGGATACGACCGCGGCGTGTTCGACCGCATCGCCGACGAGTACCGGGCGTTCGCGGAGAAGCTGGAGGTCAAGGACCTGGTCTTCATCCCTGTCAGCGCGCTCATGGGCGACAACGTGGTGCACCACGGCCAGAACATGCCCTGGTACGAGGGCTCCACGCTGCTGCACCACCTGGAGAACGTGAAGGTGGGGGCGGACCGCAACATGGTGGACTTCCGCTTTCCCGTGCAGGTGGTCGTCCGCCCGCACCAGGACTTCCGCGGGCTGGCCGGCCGCGTCGCCTCCGGCCGCATCTCGCCGGGCGAGGAGGTGGTCGTGCTCCCGTCGGGGCTGGGGACGCGGGTCAGGGCGGTGGAGACGTACGACGGGCCGCTGCCGGAGGCCGCCGCCGGCGACAGCGTGGTGCTGACGCTGGAGGACGAGCTGGACGCGGGCCGCGGCGACATGCTGGTGCGGCGCAACAACCTGCCCACCGTGGGCAGCCGCTTCGACGCCATGCTGTGCTGGATGGCGGAGGCGCCGCTGGACCCGTCGCGCGCGTACCTGCTGATGCACACCACGCGCGCCGCGTCCGCCCGCGTCAGCCGCATCCACTACCGCATCGACGTGGACACGCTGCGCCGCGAGCCCGTGCCCACCTTCGGGCTGAACGACATCGGGCGGGTGGAGATCACCGCCGGCCAGCCGCTGTTCTACGACGCCTACGCGCTGAACCACGCGACCGGCAGCTTCATCCTCGTCGATCCCGGCACCCACGGCACCGTGGCGGCGGGGATGATCCGCGGGCCCGCGCACAGCGCGGACGACGCGGCGGCCGCGGCGGCGGGGCGCTCGCCGGACGTGGTGTGGGAGGGGTGGAACCTGGACCGCATGGCGCGCGAGGCCCGCAACGGGCACCGCGCCGCCGTGCTCTGGTTCACCGGGCTGTCGGGCGCGGGCAAGAGCGCCATCGCCCGGGCGCTGGAGCGGCGGCTGTTCGCGCTGGGCGCGCAGACCATGCTGCTGGACGGCGACACGCTGCGCCACGGGCTCAACGGCGATCTGGGCTTCAGCCCCGCGGACCGGGCCGAGAACATCCGCCGCGCGGGCCAGGTGGCGCGGCTCTTCTTCGAACAGGGCTCCCTCGTGCTGTGCACTTTCGTATCGCCCTACCGCGACGACCGGGACAGGGCGCGGGCGCTGCTGCCGGAGGGGCGCTTCCTGGAGGTGCACGTGGACTGCGCGCTGGACGAGCTGCGCCGCCGCGACCCCAAGGGCCTGTACGCGCGCGCCGCCCGCGGCGAGGTCGTGAACCTGACCGGCGTGGACGCGCCGTACGAGGCGCCCCAGCACCCGGAGCTGCGCATCGACACGGCGGCGGTGCCGGTGGAGCGGGCGGTGGAGATGCTGCTGGCGCGGCTGCGGGCGAGTGGAATCCTCCCCGGGGCGGGAGTGGAGGACGCATGAGCGGAGGGGTGATGGGGAGATGGCTCCGGCGCGGGATCCCCGCGCTCGTGATGGCGCTCGCCGCGCCGCGCGCCGGCGATGCGCAGCAGGGCGGCGCGCTGGCGGTGGACGCGGCCTCCGCGGGCAGCGAGACGGAGGCGTACCTGCGCGCGCTGCAGGTGGCCGGCCGCGCGCCCGCCTACCCGTGGTCCGCGCGCGCCTTCTCGCAGCGCGAGGCGGCGCGCCTGCTGCCCGACTCCGCGCACCCGTGGGCCGCGCGGCAGGGCGCGGACGGCGCGCGGCGCGCCGGCATCCGCCTGCTGGGGCCGGGCGTGCGCATGGTCTACAACTCCGCCTTTCCCCACGGCTTCAACGACGGCCCCGCCTGGTCCGGCCGCGGCATGAACGCGGAGCTGCGCGCGGGCATCGCCGCGCACGTGGGGCCGCTGAGCCTGCGCATCGAGCCGGTGGCCTTCTGGGCGGAGAACCGCGCCTTCGCGCTGCTGGACAACGGCGAGACGGGCGACCTGGCCTTCGCGCACGGGCTGGACCCGCGCTCCATCGACCTGCCGCAGCGCTTCGGGCCGCGCGCGTACACCCGCGTGGACCCCGGCGAGAGCACGGTACGGCTGGACGTGGGCGGCGTCGCGGCCGGCGTGTCCACCGCCGCGGAGCAGTGGGGGCCCGCCGTGGACCACCCGCTGGTGCTGGGCACCAACGCCGGCGGGGTGCCGCGTGTATTCCTCGGCACCGCCGCGCCGGTCAACGTGGGCGTGGGCCGCCTGCACGGGCGGATGATGTGGGGATCGCTGGCGCAGTCGGGGTATTCGTGGACCACCGGCCCCGGCTCGCGGCGCTTCGCGACCGGCGCGGTGGCGGTGTTCACCCCGCGCGGCGCGGACCACCTGGAGCTGGGGGTGTCGCGCTTCTTCCACCTGCCCTGGCCCGAGGGGGGCGTGGGCATCGACGAGTTCCTCAAGCTCCTCGACCCGCTGGAGAAGGCCGACGCCGACAGCACCGGCACCGGCCCCGACGGGCGGACGGACGTGGCCAACCAGCTCGCCTCCGCCTTCGTGCGCTGGGTGCTGCCCGCCGCGGGGGTGGAGGCGTACGCCGAGTTCGCGCGCGACGACCACAGCTGGGACGTGCTGGACCTGACGCTGGAGCCGGACCACGCCAGCGGCTACACGCTGGGCCTGCGCAAGGTGTGGAGCCGCGGGACGCGCCTGGTGTCGCTGCGCGGCGAGGTGATGAGCACGCAGCCCGGCCACCTGGCGGAGGTGCGCGGCGAGTTTCCCTTCTACGTCCACGCGCGCACCCCGCAGGGGCACACGCTGCGGGGGCAGGTGCTGGGCTCCGCGTACGGCTACGGCGGCGGCGCGGGCACGCTGGCGCTGGACGTGTACGGGCCCCGCGGCCGCTGGGGGCTGGCGTGGACGCGCGGGCGCGTGGCGGACCGCGCGGACTACTGGCGCACCGGCGTGCCGGACGCGCGCTCCACCGAGGTGGTGCACAGCCTGGGGCTGGACGGGGCGCTGTTCGCGGGGGGCGTGCAGCTGACCGCGGCGCTCACGGCCACCGCGGACCTGAACCGCAACTTCGCGGAGGACGCGTACAACCTGGGGCTGCGGCTGGGCGTGCGGGCGGGCCCGTGAAGGGGCCCGCTACAACGGGAATGCGTAGCAGCGGCAGGGAGCGGCGGGAGATGCAATGTTGACGCGGGTGTTACCACAACGTATCTTTTCCTCCTGCCGCGGGCCCGGCTCCGGCCCGGGCAAGCGTCGGCGTGGCGCAGGCTTGCACCCCCCGCAGTTCTCCCCGAGCGGTCTTTGCCGGTCCAGGTGACTGTCCACCCCGTACCCCGTCCGGTCTTCGCCCGCGACGCCCGGTCCTGACCGGCACCCGCGCGGCCCCGCGCCCCCGCGGCTTTCCGCGGCAGGGCGCCGTCCATCGCCAACCCGAGACACCTCTCCGAGGAGCTCCTCCATGCATTATCTGATCACCGGCGGCGCCGGCTTCATCGGCTCCCACCTGAGCGAGCACCTGCTCCGGCTGGGGCACCGCGTCACCATCATCGACGACCTGTCCACGGGCTCCATCCGCAACATCGCGCACCTGCGCGACGACGCGTCGTTCCGGTACCTGATCGGCGACATGTACAACCCGCCGCTGCTGGCGGAGCTGGTGGACGACGCGGACGCCATCTTCCACATGGCGGCGGCCGTGGGCGTCAAGCTGATCGTGACCAGCCCGGTGCGGACCATGGAGACCAACATCCGCTGCACGGAGCTGCTGCTGGAGCTGGCCGCCAAGAAGAACCGCAAGACGCTGATCGCCTCCACCAGCGAGGTGTACGGCAAGAGCAAGGACCTGCCCTTCCGCGAGGACGGCGACCTGGTGATGGGCGCCACCAACCGCGGGCGCTGGAGCTACGCCTGCTCCAAGGCCATCGACGAGTTCCTGGCCATCGCCTACTGGCGCGAGAAGGGGCTGCCCACCGTGGTCACGCGCCTGTTCAACACCGTGGGCCCGCGCCAGACGGGGCAGTACGGCATGGTCATCCCGCGCTTCGTGCAGCAGGCGCTGGCCGGCGACGACATCACCGTGTACGGCGACGGCTCGCAGCAGCGCTGCTTCGGCCACGTGGCGGACGTCGTCGTCGCGCTGAACACGCTGATGGAGAGCGACCAGGCCGTGGGCGAGGTGTTCAACGTGGGCACGCAGCAGGAGATCTCCATCCTGGACCTGGCCCGCAAGGTCCGCGGCAAGACGGGCTCCAGCTCGGAGATCCGCTTCGTGCCCTTCGACGTGGCCTACGACAGCGACTTCGAGGACATGCCGCGGCGCATCCCGTCGCTGGTCAAGATCGCGCACACCATCGGGTGGACGCCCACGCGCACGCTGGACGACATCCTGGACGACGTGATCGCCTTCTACACGGAGCGCGAGCCGGCGCTCGCGCACGCCTGACGGAAAGCCGGAGGGGGATTTCATGAGCGTGGTGAGCCTGGCCGTATTCGCCGCCGCACTGGCCGTGGCGGCGCTGGCGACGCCGGCCGTGCGCGCGCTGGCCCGGCGCTACGGGCTGGTGGTGGCCCCGCGCGCGGACCGCTGGCACACCACCCGGACCGCGCTGTACGGCGGCGTGGGCATCGCGGCCGGCGTGGCGGCGGGCCTGGCCGCGCTGTGGCTGCTGCTGCCCGCCGGCACGGCCTGGCCGCGCGCGGCCACGGCCATCGCGGCGTCCGCGGGGCTGCTCGCGGTGGTGGGCGTGGC
>DASTLD010000470.1:0-23473 GCA_035715345.1 Longimicrobium sp. | reverse complement strand
TCGGGAGATGGATACCGAAGTGTGCCGGGTCGTCCCGAACATGGGAGTGGGCATCATCGTTCTGGAACTGGATCAGTGCATTGCAGTCCTCGTCTCATCTCTCGATGCGCTGACACGCACGCGGGTGTTGAAGCTGCGCTTTCCGAACAGTGAACACATCGAAGCGTTCCTGCCGGTCACGGGAGACGACCATACCAGCGTGGTCATGGAGTACTCCGGCCGCAATACCGATGGGTCGGCCGAGCAGCGGCGGGTCGCGAAGCTGCCCGACGACATGCTTGCGCGATGCCTGTACGACATGTACTCGCGATTCCTTACCGGTTCTCCGCAGCTCAGTGATCTCGCCTTCAATCGCAAGGTGGTCGACGTGATGGACAAAGCGAAGGCGTTCGCACGCATTCGCAGGTAGAGGCAGGCGGCGAACGGGGTCCCGGGGGGGAAGGGGCCTCGTTCTACGCTTGCTCCGGCTCGTGATCGAAGCCGACCGGCGTCGCGGCGAGTGCCCCATCCGCCGCCGGCCGCTCCATCCACCGTCGCCCGGGCTCGCGCTCCCGGGCGCGGTGGCTCCACATTCTAGGCTCACGGCCGGATGATCAGGCCGCCGGGTTGAACCGCCTCATCGCCACCTGCGGCTGACCGACGATGGACGAAGCACCGACCAGGGATTCCGCCGCGATCGCGGGCCGGCTCGAAGCGCTTGCATCTGCGCTGCGCGGCGGTGCCAATCCGTTCCTCCATGACGCGGAGATGCCGGACCTCGTGTACGGCATCAACGGCTTCGGAATGAACTGGCTGGCCGCCGAGACCGGCGCTCCCGACGTGCGGGAGCGGATTCTCGACCTGCTCTACGACGCGGTGAGCGCGCGGGCGGACGGGCCCGGCATGCTGGCGAAGCTTGGCCGGGTCCTGAGGTCGGACCTCCATCCGACATCGTGGCTGAACACTGAGAAGCAGCGCTGGCGCCACCGGCTGGTCGACTTCCTGGGACGCGCGTGCCGCGAGAACGCCGGTACGGCGATGGGCGAGACCGCCGTTCGAGAGGCCGTGCGCACGATCGTTTCCGATTCGAGCATGGTCACGCTCGATGTGCGCGGGCAGTGCCTGGACTGCATCGCCGAGTGTCTCGGTGAGCTTCCGTCGCTGGACATCGAGCCGCACCTGGAGGTCGTGGAAGAGGCCGTGGCGCGGTTCCGCCCGTGCCATGAGCGTGCTCTTGCATTGCAGGTGACGGATGCCCACGATACCATCGACCCTCACGTCGACTTCCCGGACCGCCCGTTCCTGGAAGTCCTCGGGCGTGCCGCGGGCGCGAAGGCACGGGAACGGGCCTTCGTCTTCGGAGCCAGGCTCGCGGACGCCCTTCTCGGCGTCCGGCCCAGCCGGCGCGCGCAGTCGATTGCCGCGCGCGCCCGGGACGGCCGTGCGGCGCTGGCCGCGCTGCGGTCCGGGGTCCTCTCCTCGGCCGCGTTCGAGGCGTTCATCACGGCGCGTCTTCCCAGCCGGGCCGCCGATCCCGGTGACTACGTGGTCAACCGTCACCAGGTGCTTGCCGACGGCCTGACCATCCAGGAGCTGTTCCGGTGGCTGATCGCGGCGCCCGAGAATTCGTCCAGCGACCGGCTTTCGCGCCGGACGATCACGGCGTTCTTCAGGCAGGTGCTCGGGATGGGGCAGGCCGCGAACGCGGGATTGGATGCCAGGCCGTTCTTCATCGACCATGGTTACGGCCCGGACGGGAGCCAGCTCGACTGGCCCAGCTACGTGTTCCTGCCCGCGGGCACCATCTGGGGCAAGGGCGCGGGGGTGGACCTTTCCTGTGGGGTGGCGTTCGGCGGGGGAGTCGATCTGGCTGCCCGCCGGGGCCGCGACGCCGCGTACATCGGGGGAAGCTGGTCGGCCACCCTGTATCACGGCCATTCGCACGTGGGCGGCACGCAGGGGTCGCAGGGAGCAGAGTCGAGGGACCGCATCCTTCACTTCGGCCTCACCGTCGACGACGGGGCAAGGCTTCCCTGGGGGGTGTACGTAGAAGCGGAACAGCACGTCGGCGGGGGCGTGTACCCGGGCGTCTGCACGTATCCCCTGGCGCCCGTGCGTTGAGACGCCCTCCGTCACGAAGGGGTTAGAGCACGCGGACGCCTTGCGCGCGACGGTCTCGTCTGCATCGACCCATCGTGCGGAAGGCGGCGGAACATCATCGAGGAGCCGGCAGATGAAGACGACGAAGGCGCTCTTCGCGGTTGCGGCGGTGGCGGCCTCCGCGCTGCTCTGGGCGGCCTGCACGCACGGCGCGCAGCTCGCCCGCGGCGGACCGACGATCGATCCCGACGACATCGCGGGGGTGGTGACGGGGGCCGGCGGCCCCGAGGCGGGGGTGTGGGTGATCGCCGAGACCTCCGACCTGCCGACCAGGTTCGCCAGGATCGTGGTGACCGACGACCAGGGGCGCTACCTCCTGCCCGACCTGCCGCGGGCGCGCTACGACGTCTGGGTGCGCGGGTACGGGCTGGTGGACTCGCCGAAGCAGCGGGCGGAGCCCGGGACCACGCTGGACCTGCGGGCGGCGCCGGCGCCGAATCCGCGCGCCGCGGCGGAGTACTACCCGGCCGGGTACTGGTATTCCCTGCTCCGGGTGCCGGCCGAGAGCGAGTTTCCGGGGACCGGCCCGGAGGGGAACGGCATCAACCCGGTCTTCAAGAGCCAGGCGGAGTACGTCCGGCTCCTGAAGAACAACTCCTGCCTGGGCTGCCACCAGATGGGGAGCAAGGGGACGCGCGAGCTGCACCCCGCGCTCGGCACCTTCGAGAGCTCCGTGCAGGCGTGGGAGCACCGGCTGAAGGCCGGCCAGGCCGGCGGGGCCATGGCGGGTTCGGTGCAGCAGATGGGCCCGCGCACGCTGCGGATGTTCGCCGACTGGACCGACCGGATCGCGGCGGGCGAGGTCCCGCCCACGCCGCCCCGCCCGCAGGGGATCGAGCGCAACGTCGTCATCACCCTGTGGGACTGGGCCGACCCGAAGGCGTACCTGCACGACCTGGTCTCCACCGACCGGCGCAACCCCACCGTCAACGCCAACGGTCCGGTGTACGGCGTGCTCGAGGCGAGCGCCGACTACCTGCCGGTGCTCGACCCCGGGACCCATACGGTGACGCGCGTGCCGGTCACGGTGCGCGATCCCAGCACCCCGCGCGCGGCGCCGCCGCAGGTGGCCGGCCCCTCGCCCTACTGGGGCACCGAGGCCATCTGGACCAGCCAGGCGAACGTGCACAACCCGATGTTCGACGCGACGGCGCGCGTGTGGATCACCTCCAGGGTGCGTCCGCCGGACAACCCGGCCTTCTGCAAGGCGGGGTCGAGCCATCCGTCGGCCCGCCTCTTTCCGCTCAACGCCTCGAACCGCCACCTGGCGGTGTACGACCCGAGGACCAAGGAGATGAAGCACGTCGCCACCTGCTTCGGCACGCACCACCTGATGTTCGCCGAGGACGCCGACAACACCCTCTGGACGAGCGGCGGCGGGCCGGTGGTGGGGTGGCTGAACACGAAGCTGTGGGACGAGACGGGCGACGAGGAGCGGGCGCAGGGATGGACCGCGCTGGTCATGGACGTCAACGGCAACGGCCGGCGCGACGAGTACGTGGAGCCGAACGCGCCGGCGGATCCGGGCAAGGACAGGCGCATCCAGCCCGGCCAGTACGGCGGCGGTCCGTACGCGCTGGCGCCGGCGCCGGACGGGTCGGTGTGGGGGACCATGTTCGGGTTCCCCGGCGCGGTCTTCCGGCTGACCCCGGGCGCCAATCCGCCGGAGACCGCGCTCACCGAGGTCTTCGAGGTGCCGTGGAACCACCCGGCCGCCGCGAACGCGGGCTTCTCCCCGCGCGGCGGCGACGTGGACCGGAACGGCGTGTACTGGGCCGCCCTGGCCAGCGGCCACCTGGCCAGCTTCGACCGGCGCAGGTGCCGCGGTCCGCTGAACGGCCCCACCGCCACCGGCCAGCACTGCCCGGAGGGGTGGACCTTCTACGCCGAGCCCCTCCCGCAGCTCGGCAACGTCACCAGCCCGGGGAGCGGGGAAGGGAGCTACTACACCTGGGTGGACCAGTTCAACACGCTCGGGCTCGGCGAGAACGTGCCGATCAACACCGGGAACCAGTCCGAGGGGCTCCTCGTCCTCAAGGACGGCAAGTGGATCGTGCTGCGCGTCCCCTACCCGATGGGGTTCTACACCAAGTGGCTGGACGGCCGCATCGACGATCCGAACGCCGGCTGGAAGGGGCGCGGTCTCTGGGCCTCCATCAGCACCCGCGCCCCCTTCCACATGGAGGGCGGGAAGGGAACCACCAGCAAGGCGATCCGGTTCCAGCTCCGGCCGGATCCGCTGGCCAGGTAGCGCGAAGTGCGAAAGCGAGCGGCCCCTGCGTACCCCCTCGGCCGCCGCGGCTGACTCCTCCCCGCGGCGGATTGCTGCCGCTGGATGACGTGGGGCGGTCCGGATCTCCGGACCGCCCCTCTTTCGTCGCGGCCGCGCGGGACCGCGGCCCGGGCCCGCGGCCGTGCGCTACGACTCCGAGACGCCCAGGCGGAACACCTGCCCGGCCAGCACCGGCACCGTCTGGTCCGGCACCGAGATGACCTGCCCCTGCGAACCCGGCGCGGGCGGCGTCAGGGTCAGGGTAAAGCCGGTCTGGCTGCTGGACTGGCTGGCCGACGCCGTGTACGTGTCCACGCTGGAGCTGCCCAGCGGGATGAAGCCGAACAGGCTCACCGACACCTGCGTGTGCGTGGACAGCCAGGACGAGAACTGCTGGTAGTTCCCCTCCGTGAAGTTCACCGTGATGGTGGGGTAGCCCGACACCACGATGCCCGACAGGTACCCCAGCCCGTCCGGGCCCAGGGTGATGCCGCCGGGCACGCCGTTCAGGAAGGTGAAGCCGGACCCGGCGCCGGCGCCCGCCTGCGAGTTGACCCACGCCTGGTGGATGATCGGCTCGTAGAACCACCCGGTGCTGCCCGTGGACGTCTGCTGCCACGCCGTGGGAAAGAACGGGAGGATGGTGACGCCCGGGTACGTCATGCTGATCCGGGTGCTGCTCCCCGACCCCTGCTGGCCCGCCACGTCCCCCCGGAACGAGGTTCCCGCGCTGATGCTCAGCAGCTCGCCGCCCCAGGTGAAGCCCCCCTCGCCGCTGAAGCTGATGTCGTAGCTGCTCTGCGACGACTGCTGCGACGAGAACTGCACCGTCACCGCCTGGCTTGCGTTGTTCAGCTCCTGCAGGATCTGCGACGGCGACTTGTTGGAGCCGTAGCCCAGGAAGTAGCTGGTGGTGGGCGGGTTGGACTGCAGCATGCCGCCGTTGCCGGCCGACGGGGTGAGGTTGTTCTTGATCTGCTGCAGCGTGTAGTTGCCGAGCGACTGCTCGTCCAGCAGCGAGGCCGCCGGGCCCAGGGCGTTCAGGTACGCCGTCAGCGCCTGGATGGTGGGCTGCGCCGACGCCGGCGCGTACTGCAGCAGCGACCGCAGGTTGGGGGTGGTCTGCATGGTGTACAGGCTCAGCGGGCGCTGGCCGGCCGGGATGCCCGCCCACAGGTACCCCGCCGCGTAGCTGACGATGTAGTCCTGCGTGGTGGCGATCAGCGGGCTCACCGCCTGGGCCGCCTGCATCTGCGCCGGGGTGGGGACGCCGTAGGTGCTCACGTACGTCGACACCAGCGAGGTCGCCGCCGTCTGGCTCCGGGTCTGCGCCGCCTGCAGGGTCGCGTTGTCGGCGGCGCCGAACTGCCAGGTGATGGCGTTCACGAGCTGCTGGTAGAGGTTGCTGAAGCTGTTGGCGGCGCCCACCTGCACGCTGTCCTCCCCGGCGGGGCTCTCCGTCACCGCGCCCGAGACGTAGTTGTAGGTGAGCCGGTTCATGTCGCCGGCGCCGGTGGTCCACGACCAGTTGAGGTCGCCGTTGTACTGCACCGGCACCAGGCTGGCGGCCACGGAGGCGCCGAACAGGTCGGCGGCCTGGTCGCGGAGCTGGGTGATGTACGTGGTCAGCAGGGTGGCCTGGCCGGGCGTGTCCTCCATGCCCGCGGCGGCGTACAGCGCCGAGGCGCGGCCGCCGGTCTTGTGGGCGGGGATCGCCGCGGCGGGCGCGGGGGCGATGGCGGGAACGGCTACGGTTTCGGTCTGCGACATGGGATCGGCCTCTGCGTGATGGGAAAGGTGATGGTGATGGTGCTGGTGCCCGGAACGGGAACTCCGTCGTGTCCGTCCCGGCCGGTGTGGCAAGGCGGGTCCGCCCCGGCGGGGCGCGGATGGACACGGTCGCTGCGGCGTTGGCCACGGGTGTCTCCTGTCTGGAGGGTGAGCCGCCGGCCGCCCCTGCCGGGCGTCGGTCGGCGGGAAGGCTAGCGCCGTGCCCTCACACCCCCTTCCTCCGCGTCTCAACCACGCGCCCCGGGCGGTCTCAATGCCCGCCCCGCGCCGCCCGCCGCGGCCGGGCCGGACCCGCGCTAACCCGCGCCGGTCCATGGCTTTCCCCGGACAGGATGTTTATCTATAATCGGCGCGTTCTCATCGTCCCGTTTCTTTCGCGCTCCCTCCATCCCGCGCTCATTGATGGCAGTCTACTTCCTGCGCCTCCTGGGCGGCCCCGTGCTCCAGGGCCCCAACGGGCCCGTCACCGGCCGGGCCTCGTACCGCCGCCGCGTGGCGCTCCTCTCCATCCTGGCGCTGGCGCGCGGCCGCCCGGTCGGCCGCGAGCGCATCATCGGCCTGCTCTGGGGCGAGCACCCGTCCGACGCCGCGCGCCACACCCTGTCCGAAGCGCTGTACGTGCTGCGGAAGGACCTCTCCGACGACCTCTTCGTGCTGGTGGGCGACGAGGTGGCGCTGAACGCGGCGGTGATGGGGAGCGACGTGGCCGTGTTCGAGGAGGCCGTCGAGGGCTGGCGCCCGGAGGATGCCGTCCGCGCCTACGCGGGTCCGCTGCTGGACGGCTTCTACGTGTCGGACGCGCCCGAGTTCGAGCGCTGGGTGGAAGGCGAGCGCGAGCGCCTGGGCGCGCTGTACGGGCAGACGCTGGAGTCGCTGGCCCTGGCGGCGGAGGCCGGCGGCGACTGGGCTGCGGCGGCGGAGTGGTGGCGACGGCTGGCCGCGCACGACCGCTACAGCTCGCGCGTGGCCCTGCGGCTGGTGCGCGCGCTGGATGCCGCCGGCGACCGCATGGCGGCGCTGCGCTTTGCCGGCGCGCACGCGGTGCTCCTGCGCGAGGAGCTGGGCAGCGAGCCGGACGGCGCGCTGGCCGAGCTGGTGGCGCGGCTGCGCGAGGAGCCCCTGCGCGTCCCCGCTCCCCCGCCCGCCGCCGCGGAACCGGCCGGGTGCACAGCGGCCGCCGCCGTGGCGGGGGATCCGGAGCCCGCGGCAGCCGCCGCCGTGGCGGGGGAGCCGGAGCCGGAGCCCGCATCCGCCGCGGGCGCCGGGGGCGGGGAGGCGCGGAGCGGGGCGGCGCCGTACGGGTGGGCGCCGGGACGCGCGCGGCGCTGGCCGGCGGCGCGCACGGCGCTGGCGGCCGTGGGCGTGGCCGCCGGGCTGGCGCTGGCCCTGCTGCCCCTGGCCGGGGCGCCGGCCGAACCGGCGCCGCGCTACGATGCGCGCCGCATCGCCGTGCTGTACCTGGACGACCACTCGGCGCAGGGGGAGCTGGGGTACCTGGCCAACGGCCTGACCGAGATGCTCATCCACCAGCTGAGCCAGGTGCAGGCGCTCGAGGTGGTGTCGCGCCACGGCGTGGAGCCCTACCGCGATCGTACGGTCCCGTTCGACTCGCTGGCGGCCGCCCTGCGCGTGGGCAGCGTGGTGGAGGGGAGCGTGCAGCGCTCCGGCGACAGCGTACGGGTGACGGTGCAGCTCATCGACGCCAACGCGCAGGCGCCCCTGGAGAGCCGCTCCGTCACGTATCCGCTGGATCCGGGAAGCCTCTTCGCGCTGCAGGACGCGGTGGCGGGCGAGGTCGCGGGGTTCCTGCGCAGGCGCGTGGGCCGCGAGATCCGCCTCTCGGACCTGCGCCGCCGGGCGCGGAGCCCGCGCGCGCTCGAGCTGGTGCTGCGTGCGCGGGACGCGCGCGAGGACGCGGCGCAGCTCGCGCGGGCCACGCACGAGCGCGACGTGCGCTCCGCGCTGCGGGCGCTGGGCACCGCGGACTCGCTGCTGGCGCTGGCGGAGCAGGCGGACCGCGACTGGCCCGAGCCCGTGCTGCTGCGCGGATGGGTGGGAGTGGAGCAGAGCAGGCTGGTGCGCGGGCCGCCGCAGCTGGCCGTGCTCCGGGAGGCGCGCCGGCGGGCGGAAGCCGTGCTCCGGCGCGAGCCGGAGAGCGTGGACGCGCGCGAGCTGCGTGGAACGGTGCTCTGGCAGATGGCGGTGGCCGCGCCCGAGGCGGGACGCGGACAGCCGTGGCTGGGCCAGGCCGAGCGGGACCTGCGCGCCGCCGTGGCCGCGGATCCCACCCGTGCCTCCGCCTGGGCCACCCTGAGCCAGCTCCTGCGCCTGGGCGGCGACCTGGCGGAGGCGGAGCTGGCGGCGCGGCGCGTCCACCAGGAAGACGCCTACCTGGAGGTGGCGGAGATGGGCCCCGAGCGCCTGTACCGCGTGGCGCTGGCCCTGGGCAACTACGCCCGCGCCCGCCACTGGTGCGGCGAGGGGCGGCGCCGGTTCCCCGCCGACTTCCGCTTCCGCGACTGCGCGCTGGTGCTCCTGGCGCGCGACCCGTCCGCGCCGCCGGACGCGGACTCGGCGTGGCGCCTGCTGGCGCACGGGAACCGCCTGGACCCGCCCGCGGCCGCCCTGGCCGCCGGGCGCCCGTATCCCGCGGTGTTCCGCCGGATGATGGTGGCCGCGGTGCTGGCCCGCGCCGGGCTGGGCGACAGCGCCCGGGCGGTCGCGGCCCGGGCGCGCCGCCAGGTACGGGGCGACGCAGACCTCCGCGCCAACTTCCTCTGGGACGACGCCTACCTCGCGCTGCTCCTGGGCGACCGCGCCCGCTCCGCCGCCCTGCTGGACAGCTTCGTGGCGGCGCGTCCCGCCTTTCGCGAGTACGTGCTCCGCGAGCCGGCCTTCCGCGGCGTCTGGCCGCGCTGACGACCCCGCGCTACCTGGCCGGGGGCGGTTGCAGCGGCTGCGCCCGCACCTGGCCGCCGGCGTCGCGGTGGAACAGGACGGGAACGAATCTCTCCTTCGCGGGCGGCGCCCCGCCCGCGGCCGCGGCGGCCGCCTGGGGAGATCCGGCGGCCTGGCCCAGGACTTCGGTTTCCTCCGACCAGGGCAGGTGCCCCAGCAGCGCCAGCGGCGCCTGCTGGAACCGGAGCCGTACCTGGAGCGCGAACTCCGCCCCGTATTCCGCCGCGTAGTAGGGAACCACGAACTTCTCCACCGCCTGCAGGCTGTAGAAAAGGGCGTCGTACTCGTGCCCCTGGATCGTGAACGGCGCGTGCGGGCCGGACCCGCCTTCCGTGGTGACCTCGAGCCTGGCCACCGTCGCCTGCGAGGTCGGCCGTTCGGGGTCCTCGCTCTGGAACGGGCCGAAGATCCCGTACTCGACGCCCGGCTCGCGCTTGGCCAGGTCCTGCACCAGCGCCTCGGCGTCCGCGTACGTCTCCACGGGCCGCTGCACGTTGAAGGGCCGCGAGGTCGTCGACGGGTCCGGGTCGTAGCGCGCCACCACGTAGAATGTGGGGGCCGTGAAGGCGGCCCTGGCCGCCGCCGCCAGCACGCCGGCAAGCTCGGCGCCGATCGGCCGGGTGAATGTTCCTGCGGGAGTGTCGGACATCGTGGACTTCTCCTGGGGACGGGGATGAAGGGCGGATCGCACGGGAGACAGGATACGGCGAGGGCATCACAGTATCTCCCGCGCTACATCAATGACGCCCGGGGCGGCCGGCCGGGCGCACGCCACGTGCCGCTTTCCGCCCGCCCGCTCCCCTTTCGCGTCCGCACGAAATCGGTAAGCTTGTCGCCGGCCCGCTGCCCGCGCGGGCGTCCGTCCTCGAACTCCCGTCGCTCGGCTGGGCGAGCACCGCCAGGACCCGCACATGACTGAATCTCTCACGCGCCGCGCCGGCATGGCCGCCGCGCTCACGCTGGTCTGCGCCGCATCGGTTGCCGCGCAGGTGCCGGCGGGCACCCCGCAGGCGGCGAAGGCCGCGCCGGTCTTCGTGAACGGCATGGCGCAGGTCGTTCCCGCCTTCGCCGATTCCGGGCAGTGGATCCGCCAGAACCTCTGGGTGGAGACGGACTTCGACTCCGACCGCGACGGCCGCAACGACCGCGTGCACGTGGCGGTGACGCGGCCCCGCCAGACGGAGACCGAGGGGCTGAGGGTGCCTGTGGTGTACGGGTCGAGCCCCTACTACGCCGGCGTCGCGCGCACCTTCGCGTTCTGGAACGTGCGCCAGGAGCTGGGCGATCCCTCCCCGCCGCGCGGCGCGATGCTCGGGCCGCCGCACGATTCGACCCGCACGCGCATCTCGAACCAGCTGGTGCGCACGTGGGTGCCGCGCGGCTTTGCCGTCGTGCATTCCGACGCGCCGGGCACCGGGCGCTCCCAGGGATGCGTGACCATCGGCGACACGCCCGAGCGCACCGCGATGAAGTTCGTCATCGACTGGCTGAACGGACGCGCGAAGGGGTACACGACCCCGGACGGCTCCGAGCAGGTGTCCGCGACATCATGGTCGACGGGCAGGGTGGGGATGATCGGCACGTCGTACGAGGGCACGCTGCCGCTCGCCGCCGCGACGACGGGGGTCGCGGGGCTCGAGGTGGTCGTCCCGGTCTCCGCGAACACGTCCTACTACCACTACTACCGTTCGAACGGGCTGGTGCGGTCGCCGGGGGGGTACCTGGGTGAAGACGTGGACGTGCTCTACGACTTCGTCGCCAGCGGCCCTCCCGCGACGCGCGCCGTGTGCGACCGCATCTGGAAGGGCGGCGTCTTTGCCGCGGGGCAGGACCGGAGGAGCGGCGACTTCAACGACTTCTGGGCCGCGCGCGAGCTGCTGCCGCACGTGGGGAACATCCGGGCGGCGGTGCTGCTGGCGCACGGGCTCAACGACTTCAACGTCATGCCCTCGCACAGCGTGCGGGTCTACGAGGCCATGAAGGCGCGCGGGCTGCCCGTCTCGATGTACCTCCACCAGGGCGGCCACGGGGGTGATCCGCCCTTCGACATGCTCAACCGCTGGTTCACGCACTACCTGTACGGCGTCGACAACGGCGTCCGCGCCGATCCGCCGGTGTGGATCGTGTCGAGCACCGCCGCCGATTCGGCCGCCGCGAGCGCGCGTGCGTCGCGCACGCGCGGCACCATGCCGGCGCCGGTCCCGTTCGCCGCGTTCCCGGCGCCGGGCTCGGAGCCCGTCCGGCTGCATCCCACGCCCGGCGGCAACGGCATCGCCCCGCTCGCCCTCCGTCCCTTGCGGGGGATCGACTCCATCGCCGACGACGCCGCGGTCACCGGCAGCGCTAACGCCGGCGCGCCGCGCTCGGCCCACCGCCTGCTCTTCGCGACGGCGCCCCTCACGGACACGCTGCGCATCTCCGGCACGGCGCGCGTCACCATCCGCGTCGCCGCCGACCGGCCCGCGGCCAATCTCAGCGTGTGGCTCGTCACGCTCCCCTACGACTCGGCCCGCGCCGGCGACGCAGGCCGCGCCGGGGTGGTGACGCGCGGGTGGGCCGACATCCAGAACCATGCGTCGCTCACGCGCGGCGGCGTCTACGACTCCAGGCGGCCCGGCGAACCGCTCGTCCCGGGCAGGTACTACGACCTGACCTTCGATCTCGAGCCGGACGACCAGGTCATCCCGGCGGGAAGGCAGCTCGGGATCATGATCATGTCGAGCGACCCGGAGTTCACGCTCTGGCCCAGGGCGGGCACGCGGCTGACGGTGGACCTCGCGGGGACGTCGTTCTCGCTGCCGGTCGTGGGCGGCCGCGCGGCGCTGCTGCGGGCCGGTGCCGTGCGGCGGGATCGCTGACCGCAGGACCGCCGCGGGCAGAGCGGTCTCCGGCGCAGTGGATTCATTCGGTGGACCTTCATCCGGGCGTGCACTTCGCGCCCGAGCACCACGACATCGGCCGTGACGCATGAGCACCCAGCCGCCCGCCGCCATCCCGCGGCGGTTCCACCAGACCTGGAAGGACGGCGACGTTCCGCCCGCGTTCCGCGAGTACCAGCAGAGCTGGCTGAAGCACAACCCGGACTGGGAGTACGCGTTCTGGACCGACGCCTCCGCCCGCCGCTTCGTGGCCGAGCAGACGCCCTGGCTGCTGCCGGCCTACGACTCGTTTCCCCACGCCATCCAGCGGGTGGACGTCGCGCGCTACGTGTGGATGCGGCAGATGGGCGGCGTGTACGCCGATCTCGACTGCGAGTGTCTGCGCCCGCTGGACGAGCTGATCGAGGGGCACCAGCTCATCGTGGGGCTGGAGCCGCAGGTGCACGTGGCCGGATGGGTCACCGCCCACGGCATCGACCGGATCGTCTGCAACGCCTTCATCGCGTCGCGTCCGGGACATCCCTTCTGGGACCATCTCCTCGCGCTCGTCGTGCGCCACGCGGACGTCGACGACCCGCTCGCTTCGACCGGCCCGTTTCTCCTCACCCGCGCGGTGGCCGAGTACCCGCATCCCGAGCAGATCACCATCGCGCCTGCGAGGCTGATCTATCCCGCGACCAAGGAGGAGGCGTGGAGCGCGGACGGCTGCCGCGCCAGGCTCCGCCTCTCCCGGGAGGCCTTCGTGCTGCACCACTGGGTGGGGACGTGGTGGCGTAAGCGGCCGGCGGGTGAGCCCGCCGTCCAGATCGAGCCGCGGCCGGCGGAGCGGCGCGACGGCACGCCGAAGATCCTGGTGGCGACGCCGGTCAAGGACGCGCGCGGGCACCTTGCGCGGTATCTGGACAACCTGCGGACGCTGACCCACCCGCACGGGGACATCTCCGTCGCGTTCCTCGAGTCGGACAGCGCGGATGGAACGTACGAGTGGCTGTGCGAGAACGCCGCGGAGCACCTCGCGGGGTTCCGGCGCGTGGAGGTGCACAAGGCCGACTTCGGGTATCGGTTGGCGGGCCCGCGGTGGGCCGCCTCCATCCAGCGCCGCCGGCGCGAGATCCTGGCGCGCAGCCGCAATCGCCTGCTGCAGCGTGCGCTGGGGGACGAGGAGTGGGTGCTCTGGCTGGACGTGGACGTCGTGCGCTACCCGCCCGACGTGATCGAGCGCCTTCTGGCGGCCGGGAAGGACATCGTCGTTCCGCACTGCCTCGGCCCGAACGGCCGCACGTTCGACCTCAACACCTTTCGCCTGGCCGACCCGCTCCCTGACCTCTCCCGCCACGTGGTCGATGGCATCCTGCAGCCGCCGCCCGGGTGCGGACGGAAGTACCTGGAGGATCTGCGCGGCAAGCCGATCGTGGAGGTGGACGGCGTGGGGGGCACCATGCTCCTGGTCCGCGCCGACCACCACCGCGACGGCCTGGTGTTCCCGTGCTACAGCCATCGACTGTACATCGAGACGGAAGGGCTGGCCATGATGGCGCGGGACATGGGGCTTCGCTGCTGGGGGCTTCCGCATCTGGAGATCCACCACGCCTGACCGCTGCGGCTCCTGGCCTGCCACCTCGCCGTGCTGCGCGGCGCTGACGTGGACCGGCTCATCTGTCCGACTATCATGGCAGGCCGGGGCGGTTCCGTGCGGGTGACCGTTCCACTCATCGCACCACCCTTCTCGCGCACGATCCCATGAGCAAGCTCAAGGTGCTGTTCCTCGCGACGGACCCGTATGCCGCGGACGGTACTCCGCTGCGGATTCCCGAAGACGTCCGCCAGATCCGGGAAAGGGTGCTCCGAGTGGCGCGTGCGCGGGTGGAGTTCGACTTCTGCCTGGCCGCGCAGCCGGGGGACCTGATCCAGGGGCTGCGCGACGACCGCCCGGACGTGGTGCACTTCAGCTGCCATGGAGAGGCCGATGGGCTGCACCTGACCGCCGCCGATGGCTGGGGCGCGCACCGGGTGCCTGCGGCTGCGCTCGCCGACCTCGTCAAGACGTATCCCGGAGACATCCGGCTGGTCGTGCTGAACGCCTGCCATTCGTACGCACAGGCAAAGGAGCTCGCCGGGATCGTGGGGTGCGCCATCGGCACCCGCATCGCCATCCCGGACGATGCCGCGATCACCTTCGGCGCATCGTTCTACCGCGCGGTCGCCCGCGGGCTGTCGGTGCGGGCCGCGTTCGAGACGGCCCGCGCGGAGGTCGGGGTCCATCACCCCGGCGTCGAGATCGGCCACGAGCTGGTGGTCCGCCGCGACGTCGACGCCGCGTCGCTCGTCCTGGTGCCGCGCGGAATGGGGCGCTGGGGGCGATCGATGGCCCGCACGGGCGCCGCCGCCGCCGCGCTGGCCGGCGTGCTCCTGGGCGCGGACGTCATACGCCCCAGCCCGCCCCAGCCGCCGCTGCCGGTCGTCTGTGAATCCGGCGCGACGCCGCCGCCCCGCAAGCTGGCGACCTCCGCCGAGCCCGCCCCGGCGGGCGGGCGCCGTGCCGCACCGGCGGATGACCTCGAGGCGGCGGTCTCGCTGTGCCGGGCGGGAAACTACGACGCCGCGCTGCCGCTGTTCGAGCGGGCTGCCCGGGCGGGCGAGCCCGAGGCCATGGCGTACGCGGGGATCCTGCTCATGGGCGGCCACGGGGCCAGGGCGGACACGCAGCGCGCCATCGACTGGATCGAGAAGGCGCGGGACAGGCGGAACGCGCGCGGCATGAACGCGCTGGGCGAGGCGCGCGAGCGGGGCGACGGCGTGCCGCGCAGCCTTCACCTGGCCCAGCACTGGTACCGCGCGGCCGCGGAGGAGAAGGGGTTTGCTCCCGCGATGCGCAACCTCGGCCGCTTGTACCGCGCGGAGGGGCGGTACGAAGAGGCGCTGCACTGGTTCCGGAAGGCGGCGGGCGGTGGGTCGGCGGACGCGATGGCCGACGTGGGGCGCCTCTACGAGGAAGGGCGGGTCGGCCCGCCGGACGGGGTCCGGGCGCTGGCGTGGTACCGGGAGCCGGCGCGCCGCGGGCTGGCGCACGGCATGTACTCGGTGGGACGGGCGTACCAGGACGGCATCGGCGTGGGCCGGGACCTGGTTCAGGCGCGGGAGTGGTACGAGAAAGCCGCGCGCGCCGGCTCGCCCGACGCCATGAACAGCATGGGCTTGCTGTATCTCCAGGGCTGGGGTGTCAGGAAGAGCCGCCGCCGCGCAATTTACTGGTTCCGCCTGGGAGAGCGGGCGGGCTCGGCGCTCGCCGCCGCGAACCTGGACGCCCTCGACTGATCCCGACCGCAACCGGCTCATGGACATCCTCCACGCAATCGGCAACACGTCGCTGGTAAAGCTGAGCACGGTGGTGCCACAGGGGTGCGCGGACGTGCTCGTCAAGCTGGAGTGGGAGAACCCCACCGGCAGCGTCAAGGACCGCATGGCGCGGGCGGTCATCGAGCGGGCGGAGGCGGACGGGCGCCTGAAGCCGGGGGATACGGTGATCGAGTACACCGGCGGCAGCACGGGGACGTCGCTGGCGCTGGTGTGCGCGGCAAAGGGCTACCGCATCCACATCGTCACCTCCGACGCGTTCAGCGCGGAGAAGCGCGACCACATGGCCGCGCTCGGCGCCGAGCTGACGCTGGTGCCCAGCGAGGGCGGCAGGACCACGAAGACGCTCATCCTCGACATGATCGAGGCGGCGCGCGCGTTGAGCACGCGGCCGCACACCTTCTGGACCGACCAGCTCAACAACCACGACACCATGGCCGGATACCACGCGCTCGGCGAGGAGATCTGGACGCAGACGCAGGGGCGCGTCGATGCGTTCGTGCACTGCGTGGGCACGGCGGCCTCGTCGCGCGGCGTGGCCACGGTGCTCAAGCGGCACCGGGCGGACGTGCGCATCGCGGTGGTGGAGCCGGCGGAGTCCGCGGTGCTCTCCGGCGGCGAGCCGGGGCCGCACAAGATCGAGGGGGTGGGGATCGGCTACGCGCCGCCGCTCTGGGACCCGTCCGTGGTGGACGAGATCATCCCCGTCGCCACCGAGGACGCGAAGGAGATGACGCGGCGGCTGGCGCGCGAGGAGGCGCTGTTCGCGGGCACGTCGTCCGGCGCCAACGTGGTGGCGGCCATCCGGCTGGCGGAGCGGCTGGGGCCGGGGCGCACCGTCGTGACGCTGATGGCGGACTCCGGGCTCAAGTACCTGAGCACCGACGTCTATCGGCGGAGCTGACCGGCGAGAGGGGGAGAAGGCCGCATCCCGCGGCGATGCAGCCTTGCTTTGTCCTGCCGCCAGGGTTCCCCGCTACGTGGAGCCGGTGGCGTGCGGCGCCGCACGCTCGGGCAGGCGGGGGACGGGGAAGAAGCGCCGGCGGGGCGCCGCCCCACCCGTGAGCTCCAGGTCGTAGTATGGCAGGGAGGTGCCGTCCGGCTGCTTCCAGCGGCTCCAGCCGTCCCACACGCCGTCGGGCGTCTCCTGGAACCGGGTATGGACCCGCACCTCGGAGAGGTCCGGCGCCACCTCCAGCAGGTTGTACAGCCGGGGCATCGACTCCGGCCGCCCCTCGGCGGGCGACGCGAAGCTCCCGGCTCCCACCACGTGCACGCCGCGGTCGTGGAGATACCCCACCCGGTCGACGTTCATCTCGTGGACGTCGCCGTGCAGGAGCAGCTTGACGCCGTTCTTCTGCAGGTGCTCCACGAACCGGACGTC
This sequence comes from Longimicrobium sp., assembly GCA_035715345.1. Classification (GTDB taxonomy): domain Bacteria; phylum Gemmatimonadota; class Gemmatimonadetes; order Longimicrobiales; family Longimicrobiaceae; genus Longimicrobium. Next base: position 6,696 of record DASTLD010000470.1, on the reverse strand, counting down.
CTTCATCATCCCCCTTCCCGAGACCGCGTGGTGGCACACCGCGATGCGCAGGAGCGGCGCGCGGGCGGGCAGGCGGCGGTCGGCGATGGCCTGCCGGTGCAGCCGGTCCGCCTCGGCGATGGCGTGCGCCACCGCGCGGGGGCTCACCCCCGCCCGGTCGCGGTGGAACTCGTCGATCATCCAGCATGAGTTGAAGGAGAGGAACTGGATCCCCGTCTCGTGGAACACGGACGCGATGCCCTGCTCCTCTTCGCCCAGCGGGTATTCCTTGGCCAGCAGCGGGTGGTAGAACAGCTCGGAGAACTGCCGCAGCCGGAGGGGATACCGTTCCGGATGCGGCACCAGGATCACCCGACCCTCCTCCAGCCAGCGGCTCTCGTTGGGATAGGCGGCCCGGGCGGCGGCCGGGTCGGCGAACATGTCGTAGACCTCCAGCATGTCCTGCACGTCGTGGTTGCCGGGCACCAGGATGCAGCGCTCCGCCGAGAGGGAGAAGTGCTCGATGAGCAGGGAGACGAACTCCTTGGCGGCGGCCAGGCCCGCGGCGGAGCCCCGGTCGCCCATGTCGCCGGAGACCACCAGGTAGTCCAGCCGCTCGGCCAGCGGCGGCGCGCCCTTGGTCAGGTCGTCGAGCAGCCACTGCAGCTTGGCGCGCGGCGGGGTGCCGCCGGTGAAGTGCAGGTCGCTGAGGTGGAGGATGCGCACCGGCGCGTCGGCCGCGGGCGTGCGCGCGTGCAGGCCGATGGTCACCTGCAGCGTGTCGTCGCGCGCCGTCTGCGCCACGCTCTCGCGGATCTTCTCCACCCGCGCGTCCGCGTCCGCGGCGGCCCCGGTGCTCAGGCGGCCCATGCGGGTGGGCCGGTCGCACCACGGGCACACCAGCTCCGTGGCGCCCGGCGCCAGCTTGACCTGGACGAACTCGGCGGGAATGCGCCGCTGGCAGTTCTCGCAGGCGAACTCCGCCTGCGGGTCGCCCACGCCGTGGAACCGCAGGTGCTTGCCGACGAAGCGGATGAAGAGCTCGCGCCGGCCCGGGTCCACGTCGCCGGAAAAGAAGAGTCCGATCCGCGCCCCGCCGTCGCCGAACGGCACCCGCCGCAGGCCGCACGTGCCCTGCTCCGGCACCTGGAACTCCACGCGGTTGGCCCACAGCCGGTGCTGGCCGAACTGGCTGCTGAGCACGAGCGCGGCCACCAGCGACGCGTAGATGTTGTCGTCCGCGCCGCGGTAGGCGTAGGCCACGGACGCGTCGTCCCACTCCTGCGCGTCCGCGGGCGCCGCTGCCTGCGGGAAGAGCGAGGGAAAGATGAGGACGCCCTCGTGGCGAAAGCAGATGCCGTGCTGGATCAGCAGCCCCACCACCGCCTCCAGCACCACCAGCTCCTGCTGGGCCGGCAGCCGGCGCGGGATGGGAAGCAGCGCCAGCTCCAGCGAGCGCTCTTCCAGCGCGGGCACCCGCCGCGGGTTGGCGCGCGCGGCCATCAGCAGCCACCCGGCGTAGCGCTCCACCTCCTCGATGCTCAGCACCAGCGTCATCTCGCCGGACGCGAGCCGCGTGTACACCACCTCGCCCACCTTGCCGAGCTGCTCCGCCACGGTGGCGATGGCGGAGGCGTCGAGCTCGTCGCCCGGCCCCGTCCGGAGGTCGCGCTCGAGCTCCGCCGGGGTCACGGACACCTCGCCGTCCCGCGCGCGGCGCAGGATCTCGGAGCGGATGCGCTGCAGCGTCTCCGTGCGGGCGCTGTAGCCCAGGGCCTCCCAGTCCAGGTGCCGGAGGATGGCGCGCCTGACCTGGTCGATGCCCCGCCCCCTGAGCGCGCTGGTCTCGATGTACTCGGCGAAGCCGTACTGCTCGCGCAGCGCCTCCATCGCGTCGCGGTCGTACACCATCCCCTCGTCGTCCATGCGCGTGCCGACGAGCAGCTTGACCGCCTTCCGCCCCTCCAGCCGGCTCTCCAGGCGCGCGTTCCAGGAGCGGACGTCGTCCAGCGCGGTCTTGCCGCGCTGCGGGTTGACCAGCACCAGCGCCACCGCGGTGTCGTGCAGGAAGAGCTGGTGCACCAGGCGGTACTCGTGGTGCCCGCCCATGTCCCAGAGCACCAGCTCCCGCCGCTCCGCCGGGTCGCGGCGCGGCGGCCGGGCCCGGCGGTCAAAGCGGGCGGCGTCCGCGCGCAGGATGCGCGTCCCCACGGTGTGCGAGGCCTCCGCCGGGTCCGGGGCCTTGCCCGTGGTCAGGACCGTCGCCAGGGTGGACTTGCCGACGTCGCTCTCGCCGACGAAGACCACCTTGGCGCTGACCTCGCGGACGATGCGCTCGCCCTCCACGGCCAGCAGCTCCCTGGGGTCCAGGTCCCACAGGCGGATGCAGGTGTCCTTCTCGCCCACGGTGGCCAGCAGCGGCAGCACGGGGTGGAAGGCCAGGCCGGCCAGCCAGGCGTCGCCCGCGGGCTCGGAGAGGTTGGCCACCACCTGCCAGTCGTCGGTGCGCCACAGCTTGACGGTGCCGTCCACGCCGCGGCTGGCCAGCAGCACGCCTTCCGGGGAGAAGGAGACCGCCCGTACGTCCGCGGTGTGCGCCTCCAGCACCACGGGCTGGCGGCGGGACCCGACGGACCAGACGCGGACGGTGTGGTCCATGGAGGCGGAGGCCAGCAGGGTCCCCTTGGGGTGCCAGGCCAGGCACAGCACCTGGTCCACGTGCCCCTCCAGGTTCTCCACCAGCCTCCCGTGGCCGCTCCACAGCCGCACCAGCCCGTCCGCGGAGGCGGAGGCCAGGCGCTCGCCGGTGGGCGAGTACTGGACGGAGAAGATGTTGTTGGGGTGCGCGGGCCACTGCGCCACCTGCCGCGCCCCGGCAGCGTCCCAGGTGCGCACCGTGCGGTCCGCCGACGCCGTCGCCAGGCGGTCCGGCACCCGCGGGTTCCAGTGCACGGCGTTGACCCAGTTGCCGTGGCCCTCCAGCGGCGCCCGCTCCGTCCAGGTGGCCGTGTCCCAGAGCTGCACGGTGCCGCCGCTGGTGGCCACGGCCAGCACCTCGCCGCCCGGCGACCAGGCCGGGTTCAGCGCGGGGTGGCGGGTGGCCAGCGGGGGGCGCGCCTGCTCGCCGGTCTCCGGGTCCCAGAGCCGCACCGTGCAGTCGTTGCCGGCGGAGGCCAGCAGCCGTCCGTCCGGCGACCACGCCAGCCGGTTCACGATGCCCTCGTGCCCGTGCAGCCGGTGCCGCAGGACCACGCCGGGCAGGTCGGCCTCGCCGGCGGCGTCGGGGCTGGCGCGGACCTCCAGCACGCGGGGCGTCCACGGCATCAGGTCCAGGTACAGCCCCTCGCCCACCAGCTCGTCGCCGGGGTGTTCGTAGCGGTGCGGCCCCAGCTGGTCGCGCAGCTCGCAGGGGTGGCCGCGCAGGTCCTCGAACGGCACCTCCAGGCGGCACTGCGCGCGCGTGGAGGAGTAGTTGACGGCCACCAGGAGCCGCTGCCCGTCCGCCTCCCAGCAGCCGGCCACGAAGGCGTTCCAGCTCGCGTTGCCCTCCCACGCGGCCCGGCACTGCAGCAGCCGCCACTCGCCGCGGGCCACCTCCGGGCGCGTGACGCACTCCAGCAGCGCGCGGTAGAAGCGCCGGAGCCCCTCGTCCACCGGCTCGTCCCGCCGCCGGTTGAGGTGGATGGAGGTGCGCGCCCGCCGCCCGTCGAACTGCCCCTCGTGGAAGAGCCCGGTCCCGGGGGCCAGGTAGGTCAGCACCGCGGCGGGCCGGTGCACGTCCGCGGGGAACGCGGTGGCGGCGCGGGCCTCGTCGTGGTTCTCCAGGAAGCGAACCAGGCGCCGCTGAAAGTCCAGCCCCCCGCCCAGGTGGGCGCGGACGCCGTCGACGTCCTGCGCGCGCAGGCGGTCGTAGAGCCGCTTGTCGTAGGTGCAGTCGAACCCCTGCTGCTGCAGGTCCCACTCGCGGTCCCAGTAGACCTCCGCCATGAACAGGAAGTCCGGGTGCTCCGCGCGCACGGCCGCGATGGCTCCCGGCCAGAACGACTCCTCCACCGGCGTGGTGCCGTCGCGGGGCAGGGAGCGGTCGCCCCAGGTGTGCTGGAAGACGTCCGGCAGCAGCAGCATCGCCATGTCGCAGCGGACGCCGTCGCAGCGGCCGGCCACGCGCAGCAGCTCGCCCAGCAGCGCCTCGCGCGCGCCGGCGTGGCGCACGTTGACCTGCAGCGTGTCCGGCCATCCCTCGTAGAACGGGTCGCGCCCGTGGGCCAGGATGGGCCCGTCCTCGCCGCCCACGCGCCGGTAGTTGGGCCGCGGCCCCTGGAGGTCCGCGGGCCCGCCGTGGATGTAGTACTCGGGGTGCTCCGCCACCCAGGGATGGTCGAGCGCGGTGTGGTTGGGGACGAAGTCCAGCAGCAGCTTGAGCCCCCGCGCGTGCAGGCGCGTGCGCAGGAAAGCCAGCCCCTCCTCGTCGCCGAGCGCGGGGTCCACCGTGTAGTCCGCCACGGCGAAGGGCGAGCCAGCCACGTCCTCGTCGCGCCAGTCGTCCCCCAGCGTCTCGCCGTAGCCGCGGTACCAGGCCTGGTTGGCCAGCGAGACGGCGCGCCCGGCGGAGCCGATGGACCACACCCCCAGGAACCACACCCAGCGGATGCCGCGCTCCGCGATGCGGTCCAGCTCCTCGTCGGGAATGTCCGCCAGGGTCACCCGGCGCTTGCGGTCGCGGGCAAGCTCGCCCAGCCAGACGCGGGCGTTGATCTGGTAGACGGGGCCGAGAGGAAGGGGAGGGGCCATGGCGGTGCTCCGCGCCCGGGGGGACGGCTGGTTTCAGTCCTGCGAGAGGACGACGGCGCTGTAGGGACCGATGCCGAAGCCGGCGGAGGCCGGCATGCCGTGCAGCGGCGGCCCGCGCGCGTCGGCGTCGTGGCAGGGATGGCCGGAGAGGCCGTACTCGCGCGCGTCGCTGTTCAGCCGCACGCGCCACCGTCCCGGCGCGGGGAGCCCGACCTCGTAGCGCGCGTACGCGCGGTCGGCCAGGTTCAGCAGCACCACCACGTCGTCGCGGGGGCCGCCGGCGTCGCGGCGGTGATAGGCGATCACCTTGTCGCCCTCGTTGACGTGGTACACGGCCACCTCCCGGCCCCGCAGCCCGCGCGTGGTGTCGAACCAGTTGCGCCGCAGGCGGACCAGGTCGCGGAAGAAGCGCAGCACCCCCGCCTGGGACTCCACCCGGCCCCAGTCCATCCGCCCGCCGCCGCGGAACGGCTGCGTCTCCAGCACCTCCTGGCCCTGGAAGAGCATGGGGATGCCCGGCGAGGTCAGCACCAGCACGGCGCCCAGCATAGCGCGCCGGCGCGCGTGCCACCCCTCCGGGTCGGCGGGGTGGACGGCGGCGGGCACGCGGCTGCGCTCCGCGTCGTCGTGCGACTCCGTGTAGATGACCCGCCGCAGCGGGTCGCCGTCGTAGCCGTGCTCCACCGCCCGGCGCAGCGCGGCCATGCTCCGCGCCTCGTCGCGCGGCTCCGCCAGCACGGCGCGCACGGGAAACACGAACTCCGCGTCCCACTGCGCGCCGAACCCGGCGCCGCCGCGCTCCAGCTCGCGCACGAGCGCGGGGTCGCCGCGCAGGTCCTCCGCCACCTGCAGCTTCCACGGCGCGCGCTCGCGGCTCTCGCGGTTGGCCTGGCGCAGCAGCGCCCAGCCGTCCTCCAGGTCGGAGCCGGGGTCGTCCACGTAGCCGTGGGCGTTGCGGACGTGCGAGGTGCTGTCCCAGCGCAGCCCGTCCAGCCGGAACTCGTCGAGCCACCAGCGCACGTTGTCCAGGATCAGGCGGCGCACCTGCGGGCGCCCGTAGTCCGGGCGGTCGCCCCACGGGGTGCCCGCGCGCCAGTCGTTGTAGAAGTAGATGCCGCCGTGCCCGTCCCGGCTCCAGCCGTCGAAGCGCCAGAGCGGGTTGTCGTGCACGCCCATGTGGTTGTAGACCACGTCCAGCAGCACGGCGATGCCGCGCTCGTGCGCCGCCCGGACCAGCGACCTGAGCCCGTCGGCGCCGCCGTACGCCGCGCGGACGGCAAAGAGCGCGCGCGGGTCGTAGCCCCACGAGTCCTCGCCCGCGCACTCGACGACCGGCATCAGCTCGATGCAGTTCACGCCCAGGCCGGCCAGGTGGTCAAGCCGCGCCTGCACCTCCGCGAACCCGCCGCCGCCGAACGCGCCCACGTGCAGCTCGTAGACGACCAGCTCGTGCCAGCCGGGCATCTGGAAGGGGTGCGGGCCCCAATCGAACGCGCCCGGGTCGTGCACCACGGCGGTCCCGTGCACCGGGTCCAGCTCCGCGGCGTAGGGGTCGGTCCGGCGCAGCGTCTCGCCGCCGGCGTGGACGTCGAAGCGGTAGTGGTCGCCCGGGCGCGCCCCGGGCACGTCCGCGGACCAGCACCCGTCCGCGTCGCGGGCCAGCGGGACGTGCGCGGCGCCGCGGCGGTGGAAGGTGCCGGAGAGGGTGACGCCGTCCGCGAAGGGCGCCCAGACCCGGAACGCGACGCCGCCGTCGTACGGCACGGCGCCCATGCCGGGGTGGCGGGACGCCACGGGCGCGGCAGGGGTGCGCGCGGGGCGGCGGGGCGGGAGAGTCGAATTGCGGCGCATCAAGGAACCTCGACCACCGAGACCGCGTTCGTTAAGGGCCCTCCGGTCCCACGGTAAAAGGTCGCTTGGGAGCGG
>DASTLD010000469.1:0-12606 GCA_035715345.1 Longimicrobium sp. | reverse complement strand
GTGGCCGATGCGCTCCGTGCGCAGGCGGTACACGCCGGCGCCGGGCGCGGCCAGGTGGTAGCCGCCCTGCGCGTCCGACACCGTCGCCGCGCGCGGCCGGCCCTCCGCGTCCAGCAGGCTCACCAGCGCGCTCGGCACCGGCGCCCCCGTCTCCGCCTCCACCACGTGCCCGCGGACGGCCTGCGCCCGCAGGGGCGTCGCCGGCACGCACGCGGCAATCGCCAGCAGGGCGGGGAAGCAGGCGCGGCGGAGGATGCGGAGGCGCGGGTGCATCGGGGAAGGGCTCCTGGCGCTGCGGATTCCGTGTGCGGCAGGTCGTGTGGAGACGCCCATCGCCGCCGGGAAGAAGATGCCTGTAGAACGACGCGCGCCGGCTGTTTCTGCCGCCTAGCGCGCGGGAGGCCCGTACTCGTAGACGATGGCGGGAGCGCCGAAGAAGTCCAGCTCGCCGGCGGGCGTGGCGCCGAGCGCCGTGGCCACGCGGGCGGAGGCGGTGTTGTCCGGGCGGATGATGCTGATGATGCGCTCGCGGCCCAGCGTCTCGCGCGCGTACGCCAGCGACGCGGCGGCGGCCTCGCGCGCGTAGCCGCGCCCCCACGCATGCCGGGCGAGCGCGTAGCCGATCTCGAACCCCGGCCACCCGTCCGGCTCGAAGCAGCCGATGCGGCCGACGAACGCGCCCGTCGCGCGTTCCTCCACCGCCCAGATGCCGAAGCCGCGCAGCACCCAGTGCCCCGCGAACATCGCCATCTGCCGCCAGGCGTCGAAGCGCGACAGCGGGCTGCCGTCGCCCAGGAAGCGCGTGACCTCGGGGTCCGCCATCATGGCCGCGTACGCCTCGAAGTCGCGCTCCTCCAGGCCGCGCAGCAGCAGCCGCTCCGTCGTGAGCCGCGGGATCTTGATCATCATCCCCGTCGTGTGAAAACGGCCCCGGCGCGGTGCCGGGGCCGTGGGAAGGTCGTCAGTCCGCCGCGGCGCTCTCCGCGAGCTCCGGCGCGGCGGGAAAGCCGTCGTCCGGGTAGCGGTAGACGGGGCCGAGCGGCTCGCCGTCGCGGACCATGGTGCCCTTGTAGCGCATGTGCTCCTCGTGCACCGCGAAGTTGGTGCGCTGCAGCTCCTCCACGCGCCGCAGGTCGTCCGCGGACAGGTCCGGCAGGTCCGGCGCCGCGGCGAACTCCTCGAGCTGCTCCACGTTGTAGATGTTGGGCAGCGTGGTCATCACCGCGGGCGACGCGAGCAGCCACTTGAGCGCCACCTGGCCGATGGTCATGCCCCGGCCCTCGTGCAGCCAGCGCAGCGCCTCGATCTTCTTGAGGCCGTTGACCAGCCAGGAGCGCGGGCGATGGCGGCGGTGGTCGTTCTTGGCGAACTCCGTGTCCTCCGTGTACTTGCCCTCCAGCATCCCGGACGAGTGCGTCACGCGCACCTGGATGCCCACCGTGCCGGCCTCCTCCGCCGCGCGCGTCAGGATCTGCCCGGGGAACGGCTCCAGCACGTTGTTGATGAGCTGCAGGTTCTTCACCCCGCGCTCGCGGATCAGGTCCAGCCCCTCGAACAGGTAGCCGTTGGACGGGCCCAGCGCGCCGCCCCACGCGCGCACCTTGCCCTCGTCCTGCAGGCGCTGGAGCGTCTCCCAGATGGCGTCATCGGGGACGTGCTCCTCGTGCGCGTTGTGGTAGCTCACCACGTCCAGCACGTCCGTGCCGATGCGCTGCAGCGACTTCTCCACCGCCATGCGGATGAAGGCGGGGTCGGCGTTGTGCGGGATCTCCTGCTGGCCGCGGCGCGCGTCGGGGTTGGCGTAGAAGTCGTAGCCGACCTTGGTGGTGATGGTGATGCGGCCCCGCCGGTCGCCGAACGCCCTGCGCAGCAGCTCGTCCGCGCGGCCGTTGCCGTAGGTGTCGGCGCTGTCGTAGAGGGTGATGCCCAGGTCGAAGGCGAGGTGCAGCATGGCCACCGCCTCGTCGTCCGTGAACTGCCCCCACCACCCGGCGGCGAGCGTCCACAGGCCGAAGCCGACCTCCGAGGCCTGGATGTCAGTGCCGGGATAGGTGCGGTACTTCATCGGGTTCTCCTGGATTCGAAAAGCGAGCGGGGAAAGCTAATTGTCCACGCGCGTGGGTGCCACGTTGCGGGTGCGCGGCGGGTTGGTGAAGCGGAGGGAAGGCGTTATCATCATTGGCCTTACATCGCCTCGCCCTCACTTCCGAAGCACCCGAGCATGCGCCTGCCTGGCTACGCGCTGTTGATCCTGCTGTTCTCGCTCTTCCCCGCGGCGCGCTCCGTGGCGGCACAGGCGCCCGACTCGGTGGCGGAGATCGGCGCGGGAGAGGGCTTCCGCGCCCGCATCCCCGGCGGAGCGGTCGTCGCGCGCGACTCCACCGTGTATCCGGGCGGAAAGGTCCTGCTGAGGGTCCGATGGACGAGCCCGCTCGACCACCCCATGTACCACGTGGAGTTCACCGAGTACCCCGCCGGGTCGCTCGGCCGCTTTCCACCCGCGCAGATCCTGAAGGAATCGGTCGAGCGGCTGGCGGGCATTTCCAAGGGGACCGTGACGGAGTCCCGGGAGATGAGGCTCGGCTCCTACCCGGGTCTCGCGTTCACCATCACGGGCGAGAACGGAGAGAACACCGAGGTCAGGGGCCGGTACTTCGTCGTCGGCGAACGGCTGTACACGATCTACGTCCTCTTTGCCCCGTCCGTCGGGGCGCCGCACCTGCAGGCGTTCCTCGACTCCTTCCAGCTCGCGGAGCGCTGACCCGGCCTCCGACGGCACGTAGTCCGCATCCCAGCAGGCGCAGGCAGGCCAGGCTTCGCACTACGTCTTCCGCACCTCTTCCAGGAACCACTCGAACGCGGCGAGAAAGCGGTCAAGCGCTCCCTCCTGCGCGAGGACCGAGAGAGGAATGCTCGGGCGGCGGCCGATCGCGTCGCGCCCCAACGACACGCCCGGGATCGTGTTCAACCGCTGCAGGAGATCCAGCCGCGCCTCTTCGCGATCGAACGGCGGCTTGTATGCGTGCCAGTAGAAGTAGATCTCCACCGGCCCGGTCGAATAGACCGCGAAGAGCTGGTGGTCCTTGCCTGCATGGTTCAGGACGGGTACGAACGAAGCCATGCTCTGGCCTTTGCCCCACCAGATGCGGGTCGTGCGCGGACGCACCCAATTGAGAATTTGACGGGCAGCCTCTACTTCTGCGGGGGGCCTGAGTTTGGTGAGGTGGTCGAAAAAGCTCGTCTCGTCCCACTGCTTTTTCGGCCGGTGCTTGTGTCCATCGGCCCCGGCAGTGTGTCCAAGCACGGTTGGGACGAGCGTGCGAAGCCCCTCGCCCGTGTACTGCCGGATCTCCAGTGCGAGCACCTCCGTCCGGTCCATCTGCCCGTTCAGGAACTCGACGATCCGTCGCAACTCCGGCGGAATCTCGTCGGCGACGAACAGCAGGCGGAGCTTGCCGGCCTGCAGGTTCGTCCTCGCCTGCTCCCAGAATTGATCCGGATCGGCCCCCGGTCCGAGGAACGCACGGAGCTTCTCGTCCGCGTTCACGCCATCCCTGCGGCACCGGGACACGAATTCTTCACGCAGGTGTTCCGCGGGCCAGTAGACGACCGCGTTCGCGGCATAGTCGAGCAACTGCCCAACGACCTCCCGGCGTATCCGGGTATCACTGCTGCGCTTGACCTCGATGAGCGTCGGGATCGCGTCGTGGTCGAGGAACAGGTGATCGACCGCCCAGCGCGTCCCCCAGCCTTCCTCACCGGGAACGCGGGCTTCACGTGTGATCAGGAGCCAGCGGCGCGGGTCTTCACGGCTGATCTGCTCGCCCGCCAGCAGGTGTGGGTGTGTGGCGAGCAGGCTCTGCAACAGGGCTTCGGAGTCGTACGGCTGCTCCCGGAGCTCCACCAGCCGCTCTTCGCTATCCAGAAGAAAGATTGCTCCGCTCATGAAAACCTTCCGGATAATGCCCGGGTCTCAGCAGTGCGAGGCCATGGGGAGGCCGAACTCGGCGTCCACCAGCGGGGCGCGGTAGTCGCCGGTAAAGCAGGCCACGCAGTAGGTCTCGTCCTGCTCCTGCACGCACTCCAGCATCCCCTCCGGCGAAAGGTAGCCGAGCGAGTCCACGCCCAGGTACCCGCGCAGCTCCTCCACCGTCTTGCTGGCGGCGATCAGCTCGTCGCGCGTGGGCATGTCGATGCCGTAGTAGCACGGCCAGCGCACCGGCGGCGACGCCAGGCGAAAGTGCACCTCACGCGCGCCCGCCTCGCGCAGCATGCTCACCAGCGCGCGGCTCGTGGTGCCGCGCACCAGCGAGTCGTCGACCACCGCGACGCTCTTGCCCGCCAGCACCTCGTGCACGGGGCTGAACTTCATGCGCACCTTGAAGTCGCGCCCAGCCTGCGAGGGCTCGATGAAGGTGCGGCCCACGTAGTGGTTGCGGATCAGCCCCAGCTCGAACGGCACGCCGCTGGCCTCGCTGAAGCCCACCGCCGCCGAGTTGGCGGAGTCCGGCACGGAGATGACGATGTCCGCGCCCGGCGCCGGCTGCTCGGCCGCCAGCCTGCGCCCGAAGGCGCGCCGCGCGCGGTCCACCGTGTATCCCCACAGCCGCGAGTCCGGCCGCGCGAAGTAGACCAACTCGAACACGCACGGCTGCGGCTCCACGAAGCGTTCCAGCCGCATCACCTGCTCGATCTCGCCGCCGCGGATGCGGATGACCTCGCCGGGCGCCACGTCGCGGACGTAGGCGGCCTTGACGATGTCCAGCGCGCACGTCTCCGACGCCACCATCAGCCCGCCGCCCGGCAGCGCGCCGATCACCAGCGGGCGGTAGCCGTAGGGGTCGCGGGCGGCGTAGAGCACGTCGTCGATGGCCACCAGCAGGCAGTAGGCGCCCTCGAGCTGCGCCAGCGCGTCCATCACCTGCTCGTCCGCCGTCTCGGCGCGGCTGCGGGCGATGAGGTGGACGATGACCTCGCTGTCGATGGTGCTCTGGAAGAGCGAGCCCTCGTTGAGCAGGCGGCCGCGCAGGTGGTGGAAGTTGGTAAGGTTGCCGTTGTGCACCAGCGCCAGCTCGCCGGAGCGGTAGGTCTCGCGGATGGGCTGGGCGTTCTTGAGGCCCGCGCCGCCGGCGGTGGAGTAGCGGATGTGGGCCACGGCGGTGTCGCCGGGGAGCTTGGCGAAGACGTCGGGCTTGAACACGTCGGACACCAGGCCGGCCTCGCGGTGGCGGCGGCTGGTGCGCGCGGCGCGGTCGTACACGGCGATGCCCGCGGCTTCCTGCCCGCGGTGCTGCAGCGAGTAGAGGCCCAGGAAGGCGAGCTGGGCGGCCTCGGGGTTCCCGGAGACCGCGACGATTCCACACACGAGAAGTGCCTTACCTTGGTGTAGTGCCTGCGCGGAGGGCAGGCGGGCGCCGGTACCGGAAGCGGGCCGCGTCGCAATCGGGCGCCCCCACCCGCTCGCTCAGGCTCGCACCCTCCCCCAAGTCTGGGGGAGGGTTGTCGGTCCGGCGCGCGAGCCGTCCGTGTCGCAGTTCAGGTCTCCCCTCTCCCGCGCCGCGTGCTCGGATCCCGGCGTGTGCACGGTACTCCGCGGGCGCGGGGGAGGGGTCGGGGGGGGGGGGCCCCGCACCAGCCCGCTTCCCGGGGCGGGGGGGAGGAGGGGGCCTACTCCTGCCCGTGCTGCACGGTCGACTCCAGCGACGTCTCCACGTCCGCGGGGGTGCCGTCCATGCGCCGCGGGATGGCGCTCTCGTAGATGCGCGACAGCTCGTCCACCGGCGCGTCGATGGTCCCGCCGGGCGTGCAGACGGCGAAGATCCCGAACGGCTCGCCCACCGTGCCGATCCATTCCGCGGGGACGTCGTGCGCCGCGGCCAGGCCGAGCACCGCGTCCACGTTCTCCTCGTGGCAGGAGACGACGACGCGGCCCTGCGCCTCGCCGAAGAGCAGCGCGGCGGGCGGGAGGTCGTCGTCCAGGTCGACGTCGATCCCCAGCGGCGCCGCCGGGTCCGCGATGGCGCTCTCCGCCAGCGCGACAGCCAGGCCGCCCTCCGCCGTGTCGTGCGCGGAGTGCAGCAGGTCTCCCTGGATCATCGCCAGCAGCGCGCGCTGGAGGCGGGCCTCGGCGTCCAGGTCGATGGCCGGCGCATCGCCCGCCACGCGGCCGTGGACCACCTTGAGGTACTCGCTGCCGCCCAGCTCCGCCGTGTTGCGGCCGAGCAGGAGGATGGCGTCGCCAGGCTTGCGGAAGGCGCTGGTGGTCACGTGCCGCACGTCGTCGATCACCCCCACCATCCCGATGGTCGGCGTGGGATAGATGGCGCCGCGCGGGTTCTCGTTGTACAGCGACACGTTGCCGCCGGTGATCGGCGTCTGCAGCGCCGCGCAGGCCTCGCCGATGCCGCGCAGCGCCTCGCTCAGCTGGTGGTAGACCTCCGGCTTGAGCGGGTTGCCGAAGTTCAGGTTGTCCGTCACCGCCCGCGGCAGCGCGCCCGTGCACGCCAGGTTGCGCGCCGCCTCCGCCACCGCGATCTGCCCGCCGCGGTACGGGTTCAGGTACACGTAGCGGCTGTTGCAGTCCACCGTGGCCGCGATGGCGCGGTTGGTCCCGCGCAGGCGCAGCACCGCCGCGTCGCTGCCGGGACCCACCACGGTGTTCGTGCGCACCGTGCTGTCGTACTGCTCGTACACCCAGCGCTTGGAGGCGATGGTGGGCGAGTCCAGCAGCCGCCGCAGCGTCCAGGTGGGGTCCGCCTCCTCCGCCCGCGGCGCCAGCGTGGCGGGGTCGAACGCGCGCGCCTCCACGACCTCGGGCGATTCGACGCCCTCGCGCGTGTACGTCGGGCAGCCGGTCACCAGCGGCTCGCCGGGGATCTCGACGACGACGTCGCCGTTCTCCCGGACCACGTACATCCCCGTGTCCGTCACGCGGCCGATGGTCTCCGCATCCAGGTCCCAGCGCGCCAGGATGGCGCGGACCTCCTCCTCGTGCCCGTTGCGCGCCACGACCAGCATGCGCTCCTGCGTCTCGGAGAGCAGGATCTCGTAGGGCGTCATCCCCGGCTCGCGGACGGGGACGCGGGTGATCTCGATGTCCACGCCGGTGCCGCCGCGCGCCGCCATCTCCGTGGACGACGACACCAGCCCCGCCGCGCCCATGTCCTGGATGCCCACGATGTGCCCGCTGCGGATCAGCTCCAGCGACGCCTCCAGCAGCAGCTTCTCGGTGAACGGATCGCCCACCTGCACCATGGGCCGCTTGGCCTCGCTCTCCTCGCTCAGCTCCGCGCTGGCGAAGGTGGCGCCGTGGATGCCGTCGCGGCCGGTCTTCGATCCCACGGCCATGATGGCATTGCCCACGCCCTCCGCCACGCCGCGGATCAGCTCCTCGCGCTTCATCAGCCCGATGGCCATGGCGTTGACCAGCGGGTTGCCCTCGTACGCCGCGTCGAAGTACACCTCGCCCGCCACGGTGGGGATGCCCACGCAGTTGCCGTAGTCGCCGATGCCCTTGACCACGCCCGCGAACAGGTAGCGCACCCGGTCCGCGTCCGCGCCGTCGATCTCACCGAAGCGCAGGGAGTTGAGGCAGGCGATGGGGCGCGCGCCCATGGTGAAGACGTCGCGCAGGATGCCGCCCACGCCGGTGGCCGCGCCCTGGTACGGCTCCACCGCGGACGGGTGGTTGTGGCTCTCGATCTTGAACGCCACCGCCAGCCCGTCGCCCACGTCGATGACGCCGGCGTTCTCGCCCGGGCCCTGCAGCACCCAGGGCGCCTCGGTGGGCAGCTTCTTCAGCAGCGGGCGCGAGTTCTTGTAGCCGCAGTGCTCGCTCCACATGGCGCTGAACACGCCCAGCTCCGTGTAGGTGGGCGTGCGTCCCAGGATGCCCAGGATCAGGCCGTACTCGTGTTCGGAGATCCCGTGGTCCGCCACCAGCTCGGGGGTGATGGCGGGGTCTCCGGGTCGGGGCTGCGCGGGCACGGTCTGCGGATCCTTCGGGTTCGCTGGGTTCTCGGGGCGATCAGGGACGCCGCACGCGGGCGGTGTCGCGCTGCTGCTCCAGGTTGCGCTGGTGCGCGCGGTCCACGGACGTGGTGTCCGCCCGCTCCACGTTGCGCTGGTGCGCGCGGTCCACGGACGACGTGTCGCGCGGGACGACGGTCACCGTGTCGCGGATCTCGCCGCGCTCGCGGGCCCGGGCGGTGCTGGGGATGATGATGACGTCGCCGGACGCCGGTGCCGCGGCGTCGCGCCCGGCGTCGTCGCGCACGCGGATGCCGCCCACCCGCAGCGACCCGCCCGTGGTGGCCCCGGCGTCCACGTTGTCGCCGCGCACGCGCAGCGTGGCCGTTCCCGCGTCGTCGTCGCTGCCGGCGGCCTCCAGCGCGTCGTTGGCGCTGCCGCCGGTAAAGCGGCGGGCGCGGGTGCGCAGCACGGCGCTGACCACGCGGTCGCCGCGGAAGAAGACCACGTCGTCGCTGCCGCAGCGCACCGGGCAGCCGTTGTGGTAGAACCAGTACGCCCACTCGCCGGCCACGCGCACCGTGGCGGGCGTGCCGAAGGCGGCGCGCACCTGGTCCGGCGTCATGCCGGTGGAGATGGTGCCCTGCGCGGCGGCCGGGGCGGCGCCCAGCAGCGCCGCCGCCAGCAGCGGAAGGATGGCTCGCTTCATCGGGACCTCCTTGCGCCGGCCCGGGGGGTCAGGCGCGGACGAGGTGATCGGCCACGGAGCGGAACAGCCCCAGTCCGTCCGTCGATCCCAGCAGCGGGTCCACCGCCCGCTCCGGGTGCGGCATCATTCCCAGCACGTTCCCGGCCGCGTTGACGATGCCCGCGATGCCGCGCGCGGAGCCGTTGGGGTTCGCCTCGGGCGTCACGCTGCCCCCGGCGTCGCAGTAGCGGAACACGACGCGCCCCTCCGCCTCCAGCCCGTCCAGCACGTCGTCGTCCGCCGCGTAGCACCCCTCGCCGTGCGCGATCGGGATCGCCCGCAGCACCTGCCCCGTCTCGTACGCGGCGGTGAAGGGCGGGGCGGCGCGCTCCACCAGGAGGTTCACCGGCCGCGAGCGGAACTTGAGCGAGCGGTTGCGGATCAGCGCGCCCGGCAGCAGCCCCGCCTCGCAGAGGATCTGGAAGCCGTTGCAGACGCCCGCCACGGGCCCTCCGTCCGTCGCGAAGGCGATCACCTCGCGCATGATGGGGCTGTGCGCCGCGATGGCGCCCGCGCGCAGGTAGTCGCCGTAGCTGAAGCCGCCGGGCAGGAACACCGCGTCCACGCCCTGCAGGTCGTGCTCCTTGTGCCACAGGTAGACCGCCTCCACGCCGCGCTGCTCCCGGACGGCCTTGTAGCAGTCGTAGTCACAGTTGCTGCCGGGGAAGGTGACGACGCCGATCTTCATCGCCCGGCCCCCGTCCCCTCCGCGACGCGGACGTCGTAGTCCTCCGTCACGGGATTGGCCAGCAGCTGGCGGCACATGGCGTCCGCCCGCTCCCGCGCCTCGTCGGCCGACCGCGCCGCGAGCGAGAAGACGATCAATCGCCCCACGTGCACCTCGCTGACGCCGCCGAAGCCGAGCGACGCCAGCGCGCCGCCCACCGCCTTGCCCTGCGGGTCCAGGATGCCGCGCCGCGGCGTGACCCGCACCTCCACCCGAAAGTCCGTCACGTCTTGCCCCCGTCCGTGCGAGGTTCCAGGAGGTCGCGCCGCGTGGGGCGCATCTCCTCGTAGTCCAGGTCGCGATGCTCCTCGTCGTCCTCGTCCACGTCCTCCATGGGGTCGCGCTCCGGCAGCCGCTCCAGGAAGCCCATCAGCACCGAGCGCCCCAGCCCGTAGGTGATGTAGAGGATGGAGAAGGGGAAGAAGAAGTACGCGGGATAGGTAAACGCGCTGAACAGCGACACGATGGCCAGGAACAGCGCGAAGCGCCCGCCCCAGGTGCGCAGGCTGAAGCGCGGCACCACGGGATAGAGGACGTTGCTGACCATCAGCACGCCCACCGCCATCAGCAGCCAGCCGGCCATGCGCTGCACCGGTACGTCCGCCAGGAAGCGGTTCCAGAACGGCGTCTGCGTGAACGCGTAGAAGGTGGCCACGCAGGCCCCCGCCGTGGGCGACGGCAGGCCGTGGAAGTTGACCTTGGCCCCGCCCGCCTGCTCGATGTTGAAGCGCGCCAGGCGGAAGACGGCGGCCACGATGTACAGGAAGGCCAGGATCCACGACCACTCGCCGCCGGTGCGGAAGTAGGCCATGTACATGATGAGCGCGGGCGCCACGCCGAAGCTGATGGCGTCCACCAGGCTGTCCAGCTCCTCGCCGAAGGCGCTGCCCGTGGCCGTGAAGCGGGCGATGCGGCCGTCGAACAGGTCCATGATGGCCGCGCCCACGATCAGCCACCCCGCGGTGACGTAGTCCTGCCGCTCGGCGCTGACCACCGCCCACACGCCCAGGAACAGGTTGCCGAGCGTGAAGGCGCTGGGCAGGATGACCACGCCGCGGCGCAGCCGCCGGCGCCGCGGGGAGAGCGGGGGCTTCTGCACGACGTCGTCGTTCATGCGGCGGCCCCCGGGTCGTGGAGCGGAAAGTCGTCCAGCGCCGTCCCCGTCAGCCGGCGGAAGGCGTCCTGGTAGCGGCGCGAGGTCTCCTCCACCACCTCCCGCGGCAGCGCGGGGCCCGGCGCCGTCTTGTCCCACTCCCCCCGCGCGCACAGCGCCTCCAGCCAGTCGCGCAGGGGCTGCTTGTCCAGCGAGGGCTGGCCGCGGCCCGGCGCGTAGGCGTCCGCGGGCCAGAAGCGGGACGAGTCCGGCGTCATCATCTCGTCCATGACCCGCAGCGTGCCGTCGTCGTCGCGGCCGAACTCGAACTTGGTGTCCGCCAGCAGGATGCCGGCGCGCGCGGCCACGTCCCGCCCGCGGGCGTACAGCGCCAGCGAGGCGTCGCGCAGGCGGGCGGCCGGCGGCGCGCCCACGATGGTGGCGAGCTGCGCGAAGGTGATGTTCTCGTCGTGCCCCGTCTCCGCCTTGGTGGCGGGCGAGAAGACGGGGGGGTCCAGGCGGTCCGACTCGCGCAGCCCCGCGGAGAGCGGCTCGCCGGCCAGGGTGCCGCGCTCGCGGTACTCCTTCCACGCGGAGCCGCTCAGGTAGCCGCGCACCACGCACTCCACCGGGAACGGGCGCAGCCGGCGCACCAGCATGGCGCGGCGCGCCCAGGCGCCGCGGCAGGGCGCCAGGGCGGGGTAGCGTTCGGCGATGGCGTGGGGGTCCACCGAGAGGACGTGGTTGGGCACCAGGTCGGCGGTGCGCGCGAACCACCAGGCGGAGAGCAGCGTCAGGACCTCGCCCTTGCGGGGCACGGCGTCCGGCATGACCACGTCGAAGGCGCTGACGCGGTCGGTGGCCACCATCAGCAGCGCGTCGCCCAGGTCGTACACGTCGCGCACCTTGCCCCGCACCGCGAGGGGGAACGGCAGGTCGCTGCGGACCAGGGTGGCGTCGCTCAGGGCTTGGCGCTCCGGCTGGGTGGATGGGTTCCGAGCGCGGAAACCTACGCGCAGGCGCGCGGGGCGGCAACCGATGAACTGCTTTTGAAAATCACGCAGAGGGGAACAGAGAGGAAAACAGAGAGCCGCAGAGGAACTGCTCTGGAATTCCTCCGCGTCCTCTCTTTTGAACCTCTGCGTCCTCTGCGTGAAATGCGGTTGGGGTGTGGCGGAATTGTCCCATGCGGGCCTCTCCGCCCCAGCAATTCGTTTCCGCCGCTTCCGCGTGTTTTCTCGCAAGTCGTTGGCCCGTAACGGGAAGCGAAGCAGGATGCCCGGGATGCGTCCGCGGCTCGCAACGTGCTCCCGCGGCCTCTGCCCAACCGGGCGCCCGCCCACGCTTCCTCTGCTGGCCGAGAGGTGCTCCCCATGCTCCACCAATCCTCCCCGCTGCGCCGGGTCCTCGTCCTTCTGCTCCTGCTGGCGCCGTCCCGCGCGCTTGCGCAGGTGCCCGGCCGCACCGAGATGCCCGACGTGCGCAGGCACACGCTGGAGCAGGCGCAGGTCAAGCTGGGCGCAGCGCAGCTCCGCGTCGAGATCGAATGGGTAGACGCGCGCCGCGGGCAGGCGGAGGGCCTGGTCGTGCGGCAGTGGCCCAACCCGCGCGACTGGATCTGGCCCGGCGACCGCGTGACGCTGCGAGTGACCCGCGAGCCGCTGCGCACCGTGCCGGACGTGCGGGGGATGACGCACGCGCAGGCGGCGGATGCGCTGCGGGGCGCGGGGCTGGGCGGCGCGCGCGCGGACTCCGCCTTCGCGGCGGGGGGCGATGCGGGCCGCGTGGTGGCGCAGGACCCGGCGCCCGGCGCGCGGGTGGCGCGCGGCACGGCGGCGCGCATCACCCTGGCGCGGGCGGGGCGGCGGGTGCCGGAGCTGAACGGCCGCACGCTGGCGGAGGCACGCGCGCTGCTGGACGCCGCGGGCCTGGCGCTGGGCGCACAGGACGAGATCGACTCCGACCGCGCGCGGCCCGGCACCGTGCTGGGCCAGGCGCCGGCGCCCGGCGTGACGGTGGCCCCCGGCTCCGCGGTCACGGTGGCGCTGGCCCGGCGCCGCATGGCCACGG
>DASTLD010000468.1:0-25837 GCA_035715345.1 Longimicrobium sp. | reverse complement strand
GCCCCGTCAGCTCGAACAGCTCCACCATCAGCCCCGGGCTCAGGCGACGCATGTACTGCACGCCCGTGTCGTTGATGCGGTCGATCAGCGCCACCAGGTCCGCGTAGCTCCGGATGGGCGCCTCGGTGGGCACCGCGTGGCCGTCGCGGTAGGCGGACAGGTTGCGCAGGTCGCCGTCCAGCAGGTGCGCGGCCACGTCGCGCACGGTCCAGCGCGGGGCCAGCGTGGGCCGCTCCCAGTCCTCCGGCCCCAGCGAGCGCAGCAGCCCCACCAGCTCCCCGTACAGCGGGAGGAAGAGATCCGCCGTGTGCAGCGGCTCCATCGGCGACAGTGACGGATCGGACATGGCGATGGCTACTGCTTCCGGGGGCGCGGGTCCAGCTCCGTGATGCGCCGCCCGGCGGCGGAGTCCGCGATCAGCCGCTCCAGGCGCCGCAGCCGCGTGGCGGGCTGCTTGGCGCCCATCACGAAGAAGGTGGCGGTGGCGCGGTACCCCGGCGGCTGCGCCTGGAAGAAGGCCCACGCCGCCGCGTCGGCGCGGAAGCGCGCCTCCAGCTCGGCGTCGAGGACGGCCTGGTGGCGCTGCTCGTACGAGTAGATGCCGGAGTTGTCCTCCGTGCGCCGCTCCCACGCCGCCATCCCCGCGGGGTGCACCAGCCCCATCTCCCGCAACTCGCCGAAGCGCCTGATGTTGACGGCGCTCCAGGTGCTGCGCGGCTTGCGCGGGGTAAAGCGGATGGTGTACGCGTCCGGCCCCAGGCTGCGGCGCACGCCGTCGATCCACCCGAAGCACAGCGCCTGGTCCACGGACTCCGGCCAGGTGATGCTGGGCCGCCCGGACCCCACCTTGTGGAAGCCCACCAGCAGCTCGCGCTCGGAGGCGTGGTGCGCCTCCAGCCAGGCGCGCCATTCCGCGGGCGTGGCAAAGAAGACGGGCTCCGCGGCCGCGGGTTTCGTCATGCTCCGAACTGCCTCAAGTGATGGTCCATCCTCACGGCCCCTCGCCGCATACGGTGTCATCCGGATCCCGCAGTTGCACGGGTGGCATGCGTCGGCACATTTCCCCCGGCGAATGAATTCGCGGCAACGAAAACGTGATGTCGGCCTTCGCCGACGGCGCCGCTGCGAGGGCGGCGACCAGTGCCCGGCGCATGGGTTCCGGAGGAGGATCGCCGCATTTCCACCGTCCCCTCGGCCCATCCACGGTGTCATCCGGATCCCGCAATTGCGCGGGGTGGCAGGCGTCGGCGCATTCCCCCCGGCGAATGAATTCGCGGCAACGAAAACGTGATGTCGGCCTTCGCCGACGGCGCCGCTGCGAGGGCAATGACCAGCGCCCGGCGCGTGGTTCGGGCGTGGATCGCCGCGTTCTATCCCCGCCCCCACACGATGTCATCCTGAGGGAGCGCCGCGCAAACCCAACCCCCGCGCCAACCTGCGGGCGCGACCGAAGGATCTTCTCCGCGTCCGCACGGGCCCGCGTCACGCGCCGGCGCCCGCGTGCAGTCCGCGCAGGCGGACTTCGTGTTGTCTCAGCCGCGATTTGATTCGCCAGGCCGCGCCGATACCAGAATGGCCGCGGCGGGGCTCGCCTGCGATACCGAACCCCGCGCCTAGAGCGGATCCAGCCCGAGCGGGAGCGCGATGCGGTGCGTCCTGCCGTCGGCATCGCGCCAGGCCAGGGTGGCGCCGTCGAGCGCCCAGTCCGGGGAGATGAGCGAGCGGCGGATGGGCAGACCGCGGCCGGCGGCGGCCGCGTAGGTGTCGTGCTTGTCCTCGTAGACCATCACCACCGCATCGCCCACCCACCCCAGGTGCTTGACCCGGCAGCCGAAGTACGGGTTGTACGTGGCCACCTCCCAGCGCACCACCAGCGAGCGGTCGTCGCGCGCCTTGAGCCGGTAGTGCGTATCCACCACGCGGCCCTCCTTCCACCGCCACTCCACCCACGCCGCCCGCCGCGCCGCGTCGTCCACCACGTGCGCCACCACCTGCCACTCGGCGCCCTCGTCGTCCACGTACGGCTCCGGCGCGCCCGCCAGCCCGCGCAGCTTCGCGGCGAATTCGGCGAACTCCGGCTCCCAGTCGATGACGGTGCCGGTGAAGATCCCCAGCCGCTCCAGCTCGGGGAGATCATCGGGAGCGGCGGGATGGAGCAGCGCTTCCAGCTCCTCGTCGTGGATGGCCATGCGTCGAGTACGGAGCGGGGGGGTGCGAAGGTACGGAGTACGTAGCTCCGGCGGGACGGGTCAGGATGCCGGGGCGGCGGTCCACTCCAGCTCGTGGGTGTCGCACTCGGTGTCGTACTCGATGCGGAGGGTGCCGGACGCGGCGTCCGCGCCGGTGAACTTCCCATCCACCGTCCACAGCAGGTACGGCTCGCGCCTGGCCTCGCTGAAGGCGCCGTCCGCCGCCACCGTGAAGGCGCCGGGCACGTGGCCCACGTCCACCCGCTTGGTGTAGCCTTCGCAGCGCCAGTGGCCGCGGAACTCCACGTCGCTCACCGTGCGTCCGTCGCCGGAGACGGTGAACAGGATGCTGTCGCCCTTGAATCCGTTCGCCGCCTCGCCCACCCAGCGGCCGGCGCGGACGATGCTCGCGTTCGTTGCCGCGTCCCCGGGAGCGGCGTCGGGTGTGGCGGCGGAGGCGGAGGCGGACGATTCGGCGGAGTCTTCTCCGCAGGCGGCGGTGGCGCAGAGCAGGACGGCGACGGCGGTACGGCGCAGCGGCATGTGGATCGTGGATCAAGGGAACGACGGACGTGAATCGCCCCAAGCTCTCGCCGCGGCCGAGGCGGGCGCAAGGCTCAGCGCGGCGCCGGCAGCCCCGTCTCCCGCAGCAGCTCCTGCACGGTCAGGTGGATGCGGTACGGGAATCGGTACAGGAACTCGCACCCGGCCGGGTCCACCTCCCTGCCGTCGAAGTCCGTCAGCCCGTGGCGGCGCTGCACCAGCCGCCCGCGCGCGTCGAACAGCGATTCCGTGCGCTCGCGGGTGCCCTGCCGCGGGCAGCCGTTGAAGAACGACGATTCGCGCACGAAGCCGCGGGTGCGGCCCTCCGCGTCGAAGTAGTGCGTGTAGACGTTGTGCCAGTCGCCGCTCTGGCTGGCGGGCACCTCCGCCACCTGCAGGATGCGTCCTTCCTCGTCCGCCGCCACCGCGTAGGTCGTCTCCACGTCGTCCGGCCAGGCGGTGCTGTCGCGTACGGCCACCAGCTCCGCCCGCCCCGGCACCTTCGCGTACATGCGGACGCGGTCGCCGCGCGCCCCCGCCGCGGCCAGCGCCACGACCATCACCCGCCGCGACTGCTCCGCCAGGCCGGCGTCGGCGGGGCGCGCCGCGACGTTCGTCTCTCCCGGCGGCGGCGCGGGCGGCGGCGCGTCCCTGCAGCCCGCGGCCAGGGCGGCGAGCAGCAGGCACGACAGGGAGACGGCGCGCGTCACGGCTCCGTGGCGTGACGGAAGGTGGCGGTGGAGCCGCGCGGGTCCCAGCGCAGGGAGGCGTGCGCCAGGAACGGCACCGGCTGCCCGTCCACCACCCGCGGCACGAAGCGGAGCCCGCGGACCAGCTGCCGCGACGGCATGGTGAACTGCGTGCTGGTGATGTCCACGACGCGGACGCTCTCCCCGTCCACGCGACCGTCCGCGAGCACGCGGAAGCGCACCTCCGCCTGCGCGCCCAGGCCCGCGTCGTACGCGAGACCGGGATACAGCGAGCGCATGGCCGCGCGCAGGCTGCCCCCGCTCTCGGGCGTGAGCACCGGTGCCCCCGCGGCGGCCGCGCCGCATCCGCCGTCCGCCGTCGCGCAGTCGGGCTGCTCCCGGGGCCGCGGCGCGCGCGGGCGGCAGCCCAGCCCGCCGGCGGGAGCGCGGCCGGCCACGGGGCGCGTCTCGTCGAGCGTGTATCGCCACTCGTTGCCCTGGCTGTCCCACAGGCGCAGGACGCGGCCCTCGCGGGCGAAGCGGAACACCACCGGCGGCCGGCTGTCGCGCCCGTCGGGCGTGAAGTACAGCGTGTCGCCGCCGATGCAGAAGTCGCCGTCCTCGCCGCTCTCGCGCGCGGCGGCGCCGCCCGGCGGGCGGGTGGTGAAGCGCAGGCTGAAGCGCGCGCCGGGCTGCAGCTCGATCGAGCCGTCCTCCAGCCGCGCGCCCGAGCCGGCCGGGAACTCTGCCGGGCGCGCCTGCCCGTTCAGGTGCGTCCAGCGGTAGTGCCCGGTGGGCGCGGCGGTTCCGGAATGCATGGCCGGTGCGCACCCCGCCAGCGCGGCCAGTCCCGCCAGCAGCAGACGTCGCATGGGTTCCTTTCGGGTGATGGGAATCGCTCGCCGCGTCAGCCGCCGCGCCCGAGCGCCGCGAACGCCCTGGGCGAGATGGCGTCGACCACGACGTGGGTCGCTCCCGGGCGCAGGCGGATGAACAGGCCCGTCCCCGTCGCCGGGTCGACGCCGATGAACGAGGCATCCGGGGTGCCGCACCAGCCGGCGCGCGGAGGCTTGCCCGCGCGGTCCACGGCGCCGGGATAGACCGCCAGCAGGTCGCGCACGGCCGCGGCCAGCAGCGCTTCACATTCACCCTCGCGCACGGGCACCGCATAGCTGCCGGCCATCAGGCCCAGCGTGGGGTGCAGCAGGAAGGACCACTCCGCCTCGCGGCCCAGGGCCGCCGCGCGGTAGTAGATCTGGTCCGCCCCGTTGGCGCTCGCCACCCGCCGCTCCGCCGGTCCCCACACGGCCAGGATGGAATCGGCCGTCATCTCCCAGCGCACGCCGGGGAACGGCAGCGCGGGCGCGCGCACGGCGGCGCTGTCCTGCGCCGCGGCCGGCACGGCTGGCAGCAGCACGGCGATGATGGGGATCAGCCGGCGGAGCATCGGTACGGTCCGGGGAAGGAGTGCCGGCATCCTACACCTGCCGCGGAGGCGTCAGCGGCATCGGCGGCGGCGGGTTGATGGAGAAGAACGTCGTGGCGCTGCCCACGTTGCCCTCCGCCGCCTGCACCGCGTTGATCTCCAGCCGGTAGTTGCCGGCCCCGGGCAGCTTGATCGTGCTCCCCGCGGGGGTGCCGAAGGTGCTGACGGCCTGGTACGCGAGCGTTGCCTCCGCCTCGAACGGCCCGCCGACCTGGCTGACCCGCGCCGTCACCTCGAACGATTCCGGCAGCCACAGCGAGGGGTTCGTCGCGGTCGGCTCGGCGATCTTGCAGCCGCACATCATCGTGACCCACGCCGTCACCGCCAGGTCCGCCGCCGCCGGAGACGACAGGCTGGGCGAGAGCACCTGCACGTTGAGCCCCGGCATCACCAGCACGATGCCCGGCTCCGCGGCCACGTCCGCGCCCGGCGTCAGCCAGGTGCGCTGCGTGGCCTGGTGCCCGTTGGGCGCCCCGTTGGTCAGCGCCTGCGCGGTGATCTCCACCAGCGTCGGCTCCTCCAGGTCCAGCGTGGCCGTGAGCCCCGCGGTACCCTGCGGCGCGGTGAGCCACGTCACGGTGTCGTGAGGCTTGTCCCTGCCGGCGTCCGCCGCGTTCGGCGCGGGCGGCGTGACGATGACCTGGCTGCTGGCGCCGGGCGTGTAGTGCTTGCTGAACCCGCCGCTGCCGCCGGTGGCCAGCCCCTGCGCCAGCACCTGGCCGGAGAGCGCGTTGCGCAGGGTGACGAGGGCGTAGCCGATGTCGGGCCCGAGGTACTTTCCGCCGCGCGCCTGCACGCGCACGAGCACGTTGGTGGATGCCATGATGGTGTGGTGGGGGATGTGAAAAGTGCCAAGTGCCTAGTGCCTGGTGCCTGGTGCCTGGTGTCTGGTGCCTGGTGGGATGAGCCTGCCTGCCAGGAGCGCCCTCTCTCGGTGCGCGTCTCACCCGTGCTTCACGCGGTAGGTAACGAACACGCACCCATGCTGCAGCGTCCGGCACTCGGCCAGCTCCAGGTCGATCTGCCGCTGGATCCCGGCAAACAGGGGGATGCCCTCGCCGAGGAGCACCGGGTGGACGTTGAGCGACACCTCGTCGATCAGGCCCTCCGCGAACAGCGCGTCCGCCAGCCTGCCGCCGCCGATGATGGCGATGCCCTTGCCCTCGCCCGCCTTCATCTCGCGGAGGAACGCGGCGGCATCGCCGCGCACGATCTCCACGGCGGGGTCGGGGCTGTCCGCCAGCGTGCTCGAGCACACGTAGTTCTTCACGCCCGGGTACGACGTCATCCCCGCGGCCACGGCGGCGTCGTACGTCAGGCGTCCCATGACGACGCTGTCGATGGTCTTCCAGAACTCCCGGGTGATGGCCTGGACGTCGTCGCTCCAGCGCAGCCAGTCCACGCCCCCGTCCGCCCGCGCGATGAAGTTGTCCACACTCGTCGCGAGCCCCAGCGTCACCTTGCGCATGGATATGATGCCGGGTGTGATGGATGCCTGATCCGCGGCCCCTGGAGACGCCCCGCCTTCGCGTCCCTGCACACGCCCGACCGCCGCCCCGCCCCGCAGATCTCGGCGCCGCTGCGCAGGGCCCCTGCTCCGCACGCCGGTGCCCGCACTCGCGCGGAACCCGTCCGCGCAGGCGGACATCACGTTTTCCCAGCCGCGAATTCATTCGCCGGGCGGCCCGTGCGCCGGCAACGGCGGTCGAGGCCCCCCTCCGGCGCCCCGCTCACGCCGCGGGCGCCACCTCCGCGGCCGGCGCCGGCATGTCGTCCAGGCGCAGCACCGCCGCGCCGAGCCACAGCACCAGCGCGAACGCCGCCGCAACGGGCGCCGCCACCTCCACCGCCGCGGCCGCCCACCACACCGCGGACGCCAGGGGGAGCGCGGCGCACGCGGCCCAGGCCAGGTAGAGCGGCCGCGCCGCGCCCGCCGGCTGCTGCACGCCGAAGCGGTACACCAGCATCGCGACGAGCAGCGCCGCCAGCCCCGCGTCGTACTCCGGCCGGGCCACCAGCCCCGCCAGCAGGAACAGCGGCGGCAGCGCGGCCACGCCCACGGCCCCCAGGCGGAAGGCGCGGGTCTGCGGCCCCAGCCGCACCGCGGCCAGCGCCGCGAGCGTGAGCTGGATGATGGCCGCGTGGAAGACGACGCCCACCCAGGTGTCCCGCCACGGCGACGCGTCGCGCACGAACACGCCGAGCAGCGCGTGCCCGAACGACGTCGCGAAACCCTGGATCCACGCGTACGCGCTCACCAGGGCCAGGGCGGCCACGCAGGCCCATCGCCGCTTCGTGCTCATCGCGGTCCCTCCGCTCAGATCCAGGTCCCCGCGTCCCGCGTCGGGAACCCCAGCCCGTCCAGCTCCGCCCGCTCGCCCGCCGTCACCCGCAAAAAGCCCTCGCCCTCGTGCGTCACCACGCCCAGCATGAGCTCCCGGCCGCGGTAGAGGGCGGGGTCCTCCAGCCAGCCGTTCTCGGGGTCCAGCAGGTACGTGAACAGCCCCAGCTCCAGGTGCTCCCGCAGGATGGCCGCACTCGCGGCGTCCAGCCGCCACAGCTCCGCCGGCTCGCGCCACTGCTCGTACGGCGCGCCCAGCGGGCGGCGCTCGCCGTCGGCCAGCCGGTGCGGCGCCATGCGAGTCTCGAACGCATCGCACGCGGGCGAGGGCCGGCCCACCATCCGCATGGGGTCCAGCGTCAGCGCGTCGGCCCCGCGGGCCATGCACCAGTCGAGCAGCCGCCACGTCAGCGCCGGCGTGTAGTCGTCCGCAGCCAGGTAGCGGGTGATCAGCTCCTCGCGGTCAGCGGCCGGTGTCATCAGGAAAGCGAGCGGGCCCGGAAAACGGATGACTACGGAAGATGGGCGCGGTCCGCCGCCCGGGGCAAGCGTCTTCGTCCCGCGCGCCTACGCGGGCAACGCGGTCCGGCGGTAGCGGGCGTACAGCGCGAAGGAGAGGGCCATGTAGAAGACCGGGTAGACGAGCGAGAGCCACATCATCCACTCCGGCACGCGCGGGTAGTCGCGCAGCATGTACAGCATCAGCAGCAGCTCCGCGAACGCACCCGCCATCACCGGCCACTTCCACGGCCGCGGCGCCAGGTTGGGATACAGGAACCCCACCGGCACCACCGTCAGCACGGTGAGGACGGCGATGACCGCCGCGTTGACCCAGGGCCCGTACAGGTGGTGCCAGACGCCCGCGAACAGGGCGATGCCGTTCCAGTACGACGGAAAGCCCAGGAAGAAGCCGCCCGCCTCGTCCTTGGCCCGCACGTTCGCGAACCCGAACAGCGACGCGACGAGCGCGGGGATGACCCACGCCGCGGCCGGGTCCGGCACCCACCCCATCCGCCACACCAGCAGCAGCGGCAAAAAGGTGAAGGTCAGGTAGTCGACGATGTCGTCGATGGTGCGCCCGTCGATGCCCGGCGCCCAGCGCTTGACGTGCCACCCGCGCGCCAGCGGCCCGTCCGACGCGTCGATCAGCAGCGCCCCGGCCAGCAGCAGGAACACCGTGCGCGGGTCCGGCGCCGGCCGCGCGATCTCCGCCGCGGCCAGGAACGCCAGCGCCACCCCGGACGCGGTGTAGGCGTGCACCGCGTAGCCGCGGGCGCGCTGGCTTGCCGTGGGGGCGGACTCCGGCGGCGGCGCGGCGCTCATTCCCCCTTCGGCCGGTCGGCGCCGGTGGCGGCGGCCTCCGCCTGCTCCTGCAGCCGCTCGGCCGCCTCGCGCTCGTCGCCGGGCTTCTCGTCCGGCTCGTCCTGCGTGGCGGTCGCGTCCGGCTCGTAGCTCAGCTCCACCAGCATGGGAAAGTGGTCGGAGCCGATACCGGGGAGCCGCCGGAGCCGCACCAGGCGGAAGTGGCTGGAGTGGAAGACGTGGTCCAGCGGATAGCGGAAGAGCGGGTTCTTCGCGTTGTAGCTGTTGAACATGCCGCGCCCCACGCGCGGGTCCAGCAGCCCGCTGAGCCGCAGGAACAGCTCCGTCGTGCGCGACCACGCGACGTCGTTCAGGTCGCCCGCGACCACCGTCGGCGTGTCCGGCCCGTCGCCGATGGCGCGGCCCACCAGCACCAGCTCGGCGTCGCGCGGGGTGGAGCTCTGGTCGCGGATGGGCTCCGGCGGCCGGGGGTGCAGGCCGTGCAGCACGAAGCGCGCGCCGCCGGGCAGCTCCACCTCCGTGTGCACGGACGGGATGTCGTCCTGCACCAGGAAGTCGATGCGCGGGTCCACCAGCGGCAGGCGCGAGAACAGCACCATGCCGTACCAGTTGTCCTGCGGCCGCCGCACCTCGTGGGGGTAGTCCTTGGCCAGCGGCTGGATGGCGCGGTTCCAGGCGTCGTCCACCTCCACCGCCAGCACCAGGTCCGGGTCGGCGGCCCGCACCGCGCGCAGGAAGCGGTCGTGCTCCGTGTTCTCCATCAGCACGTTGGAGATCAGCAGCCGGAAGCGCGGGGCGTCTCCATGCCCGCGGGCGCGCTCCACCTGCGCGCGCGCCACGGGCGTGTAGCGGACGATCTTGCGGAGCTGCAGCGCCAGCGTGAGCGCGACCGCCGCCAGGAACGCCCACTGCCGCGGCTCGCCGTCGAAGAAGAGGGCCGCGTAGAGGCCGCCGGCCAGCGCGGCCAGGAACACCATCTGGACGCGCGGAAAGTCCCACATGCGCACCGCCCAGTGCGGGTGGCGCGTCATGCTGGCCAGCGTGCCCGCCGCCATCAGCCACCCCACGCCGAGCACCGCCCAGTGAAGGACGGTCAGCATCCGCGGGTCCGGCGGGGCGTGTGGGTCACGGGCAACTGTATCGATTGGTGAGCAGGAGCGCGCCTGCGTTTGGGCGCCGCGTACAGGGCGGAGGGCGACGGGCTCTGCGTCGGGCGCGAGTGCCCGCGCAGGCGCCGGACCGGTCCGCGCAGGCGGACATCACGTTTTCACAGCCGCGATTTCAATCGCCGGGGTCCCGCATCGGGCCTGGCAACCTGCATTCCAGACCCGGAGCCGGTGGGACGCGGCGCAGGCGTGCGTGGTCACCCGATGCTGACGACCTCGACCGTGAACACCAGGATCGAGTTGCCGGGGATGGGGCCGTAGTCCTGGCTGCCGTAGCCCAGCGACGGCGGGATGATGAGCTGCCGGCGGCCGCCCACCTTCATGCCCACCACGCCCTCGTCCCACCCCTCGATGACCTGCCCGGCTCCCACGGTGAAGGAGAAGGGCGACTGGGCGGCCGTGCGCTGGTCGAAAACGGTGCCGTTGGCGAAGTAGCCCACGTAGCGCACGTTGGCCCGGGTGCCGGCCTGCACCACCGCGCCGGTGCCCACGGCCAGGTCGCGGTAGTAGAGGCCCGAGGCGGTCTTGGTGGATGCCGCCAGGTCCACGCCCAGCGACGAGGCGAACTCCGTCTCCTCGATGCTGGGCTCGGAGCCGGTGGAAGATTCGCAGGCACCGAGCGCGAGCGCCGCGGCCAGGAGCAGGGTCAGGGAACGCAGGGAACGCATCAGCAGAGCATCCTTGGTTTCGTGAAGCTCCCGGACGGAGCGGTGCAATGGCTTGGTGATGCCACAACGTTCGGCGCCGCGCCGTCCGCACGCAAGCACTCCGACGCACGCCACGGGCCGCGGTGGCCGACCGTCATGGCTGGATCAGAGATCGGGCCCCTTCATCTGGCCAGATTCAACAAATTTGTGGCCAGATCGGCTGTTCTTATGGCCAGATAGGTTGATTTTTTGGCCAGATCGGCCGATATTGTGGCCAGTTGGATGATTTTGTGGCCAGGTGCAACTTGCACTGTGGCCTGATCCCCCCGGTGATGTGGCGCCCTCCATCCACGTTAACGCACGATCAGAACCCATGCCGTCCAGAGCTGCGAGCAGGGTCGCCGAGGAGCTGGAGCGGATCGAAACGCTGATCGCCGCCCATCCGGAGGGGATCGGGATGGTGAATCTGATCCATGCCTACGGCGCGCGGTCCGGGCGAATTGTGCCGAGACGCACGCTATCGCGGCGGCTCGCTGCACTCGTGCGGACCGGCCGCGTGGTGACCGGAGGCGCAGGCCCCACGCGCAAGTACCTGCCCGCCGCACCCGCCCCCCTCGACTCCGCGCCGACGCCCGAGCCGTCTGTACGCGAGGCGACAGCCGAGCGCGACGAGGAGTACGTCCCGGTGTCGCCTGCCGGGGCGGAGCTCCAGGCGCTCATCCGGCGGCCGATCGGCGAGCGGCAGCCCGCGGGGTACGAGCGGGAGTTCCTGGAGCGCTACGCCCCCGGGAAGACCTGGTACCTGCCGCGCGAGCTGCGCGAGCGGCTGCACCGGATCGGCCGCACGCCGGACGGGGAGCGGCCGGCGGGCACCTTTGCGCGCGACATCTACGGCCGCCTGCTCATCGACCTGGCGTGGGCGTCCAGCCGCCTGGAAGGCAACACCTACACGCGCCTGGACACGCAGAACCTGATCGAGTTCGGGCAGCGCGCGGAGGGCAAGGACGCCGAGGATGCGCAGATGATCCTGAACCACAAGGCCGCCATCGAGCTGATCGTGGAGGACGCGGAGCACGTCGGGTTCGACCGGCACACGCTGCTGGGGCTGCACAGCGCGCTGTCGGAGAACCTGCTGGGCGACCCGCGCGACGAGGGCCGCCTTCGCAACCGGCCCGTCCTGGTGACGGGCACCCCCTTCGTGCCCATCGCCATCCCGCAGGTCATCGAGGACTGCTTCGCGCTGCTGCTGGAGAAGGCCGGCGAGATCCCGGACCCGTTCGAGCAGGCGTTCTTCGCCATGGTCCACATCCCCTACCTGCAGCCGTTCGCGGACGTGAACAAGCGCACGTCGCGCCTGGCCGCGAACATCCCGCTGGTGAAGGAGAACCTGTGCCCGCTCTCCTTCGTGGACGTGCCGGAGCGGGCGTACGTGGAGGGCACGCTGGCCGTGTACGAGCTGACGCGCGTGGAGCTGCTGCGCGACGTGTTCGCCTGGGCGTACGAGCGCTCGTGCGCGCGCTACAAGGTGGTGCGCGACTCCATGGTGCAGCCCGACCCGCTGCGGCTGCGCTACCGCAACGAGCTGGCGGAGGTGGTGCGCGAGACGGTGCTCGCGCTCGCGCCGCCGCGCCTGGAATCGCTGCGCGCCGCCGGCCAGGCGCAAGGCGTCCCGGCGGGCGACGTGCCGGGGTTCGCGGAGCGCGCGCTGGAGCTGCTGCTGAGCCTGCACGAGGGGAACGCGGGCCGCTACCGCCTGCGGCCCAGCGAGTATTCGCAGTGGCGCTCGCAGTTCACGGGCGCGTAGCGGGCGGGGGAACCCCTGCCCGGCGGGGCCGGTACATCGCCGCGGATTCCCGCTCCACGCCGGCATCGGAGCACCTCTCCATGCGCATCTCCATCAAGCTGGGCTTTCCTCTCCTCGCGCTCTTCCTCGCGGCGCCGGCGGCGGCCCAGCGGGACACGCTGCTGCTGGGCCTTCCCGTGGACGCCGTGCCCGTGCCGGGGCGGGGTGTCCTTGCCCGCCGTTGCGAGAGCCGGGAGCCGGTCGAGATCGTGCGCACGCCGGAGGACGCGGCGCGGATCAGCGCGCACGTGTGGTGCGAGGAGGGGATCGAGGCGCGTCCCGACAGCACGCTGATCGGCGTGCGCATGCGCGGCGACTGCCACGCGGGCTACCGCCTGCGCGTCGCCCGGTCGGAGGCGGAGCGGACGTACTACGTGGTGGCGACGGTGGTCTACGGCGGCTGCCGCGCGGGGGGCGGGGGATACTTCTGGATCGCCGTGCCCGCCATCCCACCCGACTGGAAGATCGCGTTCCTCCGCCGCCGCCTGGACCGCGGCGATGTCGACACCATCGAGAAGTTCCTGGTGCAGTAGCCGCCGCCACGGAGGCTTCGGAGGGAACGGCGGAGAGCCGCAGGGACCACACCCCGCGGCTCTCCACGTTCTCCGCGACTCTGAGCCCATCACCCCGTGCGTTCGACGCGCCGTACGTTGCGCGTTCCGCCATCGGATGCTAAATGTTTAGCAGAGTCCATCACCACGTGCTGGCGGCATCGGGCGCGGCCCGCTACAATCGCTCCTCCCCCAACCCACGGAACAACGCGTGAGAACCACTCTCTGGCTCGGCACCGCGGCGGCGGTGGTCCTGGCATCGTGCGCGCCCGCTGCGCGCCCCGCCCCCGCGCCCGCGCCCGCCGGCACGCCCCCGCAAGCCGCGGCGGCCACCCCGCCCTCCGGCGGCGCCCCGTCCGGCGGCGGCGGCGCGGCGGCCAACCGCGGGCCGCGTCCCTACGCGCAGGTCATCACCAACCGCGCGGTGACGGACACCGGCGGCATCACGGTGCACCGCGTGGACGACAAGTGGTTCTTCGAGGTGCCGGACTCGCTGCTCAACCGCGACTTCCTGCTGGTGGGCCGCGCGGCGGGCGTGCCGGCCAACTTCGGCGCGTTCAGCCCGGCGGGCGTGTCCGTGCAGGAGCGCCTGGTGCGCTGGGAGCGGAACCGCGACCGCGTGATCCTGCGCGCGCTGACCGCGGAGGCGTTCGCGGAGGACTCGCTGCCCATCGCCCGGTCGGTGGAGGCCAACTTCCTGGGCGCCATCCTGGCCTCGTTCCCCGTGCAGGCGTACACGCCGGACAGCGCCGCGGCGGTCATCGACGTCACCGAGTTCTTCGGCGGCGACACCCCGGCGCTCAGCGGCCTGACCAGCCAGCAGCGGACGACGTGGCAGGTGCGGCGCCTGGACCCGGGGCGCAGCTTCGTGAACGCGGTGCGCAGCTACCCGCTCAACGTGGAGGTGCGCCACACGCAGACCTTCGAGGCGGGCGCGCCGCCCAGCGACCGCAGCGGCGGCGCCATCACCCTGGAGATGCGGCAGTCGCTGGTGCTGCTGCCGCGCCAGCCCATGCGCCCGCGCTACGCGGACGCGCGCGCGGGCTTCTTCGGCGTGGAGCGCATCAACTTCGGCCTGGACGAGCTGAAGGCGGCCACGGAGAGCTTCATCGCCCGCTGGCGGCTGGAGCCGAGCGACCCGGCAGCCTACGCGCGCGGCGAGCTGGTGGAGCCGGTCAAGCCCATCGTCTACTACATCGACCCCGCCACGCCCGTGCGCTGGCGGCGGTACGTGCGGCAGGGCGTGGAGGACTGGAACCGCGCCTTCGAGAAGGCGGGGTTCAGGAACGCCATCCGGGCCATGGACCCGCCGACGGACGACCCGGAGTGGGACCCGGAGGACATCCGCTACTCCGTGGTGCGCTGGGCGGCCAGCACCACGCGCAACGCGCAGGGCCCCAGCACGGTGGACCCGCGCTCCGGCGAGATCATCGAGAGCGACATCGTGTGGTACCACAACCACCTGCGCTCGTACCGCAACCGGCTGATGATCGAGACCGGCGGCGCCAACCCCGCCGCCCGCAGTCTGGACATCCCCGACGCGCTGATCGGCGAGACCATGCGCCAGGTCATCACCCACGAGGTGGGCCACGCGCTGGGGCTGCCGCACAACATGATCGCCAGCAACAGCTTCCCGGTGGACTCGCTGCGCAGCGCGTCGTTCACGCGGCGCTACGGCGTGTCGGCGACGATCATGGACTACGCGCGCCAGAACTACGTGGCCCAGCCGGGCGACGGCCTGCAGCCGCTGGACTTCGTCCGGCGCCTGGGGCCCATGGACGACTTCATCATCGAGTGGGGCTACCGCGTGTTCCCGGACGCGCCCACGCCGGAGGCGGAGCGCCCGCGGCTGGACCGCATGCTCAGCAACCCGGGCGGCCCCATGCCGTACCGCTACCTGCCGCAGTTCCTGAGCGGCATCGACCCGCGGTCGCAGACGGAGGACCTGGGCGACGACCCGGTGGCGGCCAGCACCTACGCCGTCGCCAACCTCAGGCGCGTGGTGCCCAACCTGCCCGCCTGGACCGCGCGCCCCGGCGAGGACGACGCGGACCTGACCGAGCTGTACACGGAGGCGGTGGGCATGTGGCGCCTGTACATGGGCCACGTGGCCAACGTGATCGGGGGGATGCACGTCGACCCCAAGACGGCGGGGCAGCCCGGCGCCGTGTACACGCCGGTGCCGCGGGCGCGGCAGCAGCGGGCGCTGGCGTTCCTGGCGGAGCACGCCGTCCGCACGCCGGAGTGGCTGGCGCCGGAGAACATCACCATGCGCACGGGCACCAACCCGGTGGCGGCGGCGCAGGCCGCCGTGGTGGGGGCGCTGCTGGACGCGCGGCGGCTGGACCGGCTGGCGCTGGGGCAGCAGCTCAGCGCGGGGGCCTACGCGCCCGCGGAGTTCCTGGGCGACCTGCGCCGCGTGGTGTGGAACGGCCTGTCGCCGGACGCCAACCGGCGCGCGCTGCAGCGGGTGTACCTGGACCGCCTGGCCGCGCTGGTGGCTCCCCCGGCGCCGCCGGCGGGCGGGGCGCAGGGCGGTGGCGCGCCGGAGACGCCCCCGTCGCCGCTGCTGGCGCCGCTGAACGTGCAGCGCAGCGACCTGCCGGCGCTGGCCCGCGCGGAGCTGCGCGCCATCCGCGCGGAGGCGCAGCGCAACGCCGCCGCGGCCCCCGCGGGCGTGCAGCGCGCGCACTGGAGCGACGTGGTGGCCCGCATCGACGAGATCCTGGACCCCAGCGCCCGCACCGCCGCGCGGTGAGCTGCATCGGGTGATGGGAACGCCGTCGGGGGATGAAACGGCGGTAGGGTGATGGAACGAGAGAGGTTCCGGAGCGCGGCTCCGGGACCTCTTTCGTTTCGTCACGCGGGACATCCGCCGCCCGGCGATTGAAATCGCGGCAACGAAAACGTGAAGTCGGCCTTCGCCGACTGAACGGGAAAGCGCCGTGCGAGGTGGCGCATCGCCGCGCATTTCCATGGTAGAGACGCCCCGCCGGGGCGTCTCTACGGGGTCTTCCGGCGGCGGATGCCGTCAGATCGGGCCGGCGCCCGCCTGGGAGAGGCGCCAGGCGAAGACGCCGATCGAGCCGAGGATCATCAGGTAGCTGACCACGGGCGGGAGCTTGTAGCCATCCTCGCGCGAGGGGATGGCGAAGCCGATGGGGATGGCGACGAGCGCGGCGATGATGCCGCCGATGGCCCCGCCCACCACGAACGTGCTGAGGAGCGTGAACAGCACCGCCCAGATGGCCCAGTACGCCAGCCGGTCGCCGGAGAACGCGTCTTCCGGCTTGGCCACGCCCACGCGGATCGGCTTGATGGCCGGCGCCTCCGCGATGGCCGCCGCGACCGGGCTCTGGTAGCCGGTGGCGATCGGCTCGCGGTAGGTCTCGTGGGCGCCGTCGGGCAGGGCCACCCACTGCACCACGGGGTTCAGGATCCCGCACTTGGGGCAGGAGCGCGCCGCCGGAGAGGTGGGCGCGCCGCAGTCACGGCAGGGCTTCATGTGTCGGACGGAAGAACGTGGGATACGGGCGTGATCCGGATGGCGATCACCGGGACTTCGAAGCTAATCCCATCCCCGCCGGAGCGGTAGCCGTCTGTTTATTGCGGCTGCGGGCGCGGGCGCAGGGCCCAGAGCACGTTCACGATCTTCCACTGCCCGTCCACCCGGGCGATGTGCATGTAGTCGATCCAGGTGGCCGCGTCCACGCGCACGCTGGCGGTGCCCTCGAAGATGTCCAGGATGCGGATGTCCTTGCGCTGCTGGGGCGCGGGGACGTCGCGGCCGCCGCCGCGCCGCGTCGCCTGCACCAGCTCCGTGGCGCCCATCTGCCGCACGTCGCTGGTGCTGGTCTGCGGGTCCGTGCGGACGATGCGCTTGGCCAGCTCCGGGTGCAGCGAGCGGCCCATCCGCTCCGCGTCGCCGGCGTACCATCCCTCGATGTAGTCCGCGGCGGCCTGGCGGATGGCGGCGGAGTCGGCGGCGGTCTGGGCGTGGGCCGGGCGGGCGGCCGCGAGCAGGCCCAGCCCGGCCAGCAGGATCAGCGTACGCATGGAACGATTCCGGTGAGCGGGTGATGGAGTGCGGTTGGGATACTTTGCTTCTGTCCAGGCGGGCCGCCAAGGGCCGCGCGGCGATGCTAACGCCCGCCTAATCCGCCGCGTCGTCAGAGAGCCGCGGCCCAGCGCGCCCACGCCTCGTCGGTGGTCTCCGCCGCGGGCAGCCCGCTGAGCCGCGCCAGGAGCATGCGCGCGGACAGGCGGTCCATCGGGTTCTCCGCGCGCGCGTGCTCCAGGATCCACGCCGCGTTGCCGCGCAGCAGCGGCGCCGCCAGGGCGGGATCGATGTCCGTGGCCGCGAGCACCCGCATCAGGTCGCTGCTGGCGCCCACGTTGGTGCCGCCCAGCAGCAGGCGCAGCGTCTCGCGCGCGGGGGCCCAGTCCACCGGGCGCGCGGGCAGGCTGCCCAGCACCGACTCCGCGGCGGCGCGGACGGCCTCGTGGGGGTCGCGCAGGGCATCGGCCAGCGCGTGCCAGGTGGAGTCGTGCCCGGGAAAGTTGGCCAGCACGGCGGCGGCCATCATCCGGTTCACGTAGAAGCGGTCGCCGGCCAGCACCGCGCGTGCGCGCCGCCGGTCCACCTCCGTGCGGCGGGCCTGCAGGAACGCGAACAGGCGCTCGGCGTCGGCGCGCCGGCCGGGAGGCCCGGCGAACGCGTGCGCGCGCTCCTCGTCCGGGCGGGCGTAGAACTGCAGCGGGTCCAGGATCCTCGAACGCCAGAATCCCCCCGCCGAGTCCGTGACCGGCAGCACCACGGGCGCGTACTCCGGCCGCAGGATGGTGAACGTGTCCGCCGGGAGCGTGCGCCAGACCACCCGCGCCGCCTCCGCCGGCTCCACCACCTTGATGACGAGAAACGTCTCCGGCTCCGCGTCGGGGCGCATCTGGACGTGCCTGGTCTGCACCAGCGCATCGGCAAAGCCGAGGTCTTCGCGCAGCACCACCATGCAGGCGGCATCGTGCAGCTCCGTGCCCGGGCGGTGCTTGCGCACGGAGTCCCGCAGCATCTGCAGCGTCCAGCCGTGCAGGCCCAGCACCTCCACGCGGCCTTCGGGAGAGTCGTAGGCCACCTGCGCGCCGGCGGCGGGCGCCGCGGACAGGGCGAGCGCCAGGAGAAGGGACGTCGTGCGGATCGGTCTGGCCATGAACGCAACGCTTTCCAGAGGTGGGTGATGATGGGCCGTCATTCCGCCGCGTAGTGCTCCGCCCCGAGGAAGTGCAGCGAGACGTAGGGCTCGTCCCCCACGACCCAGCTGTCGTGCGGGGTGGGCGGGATGTAGAACAGCTCGCCCGCGCGCAGCTCCACCACGTGGCCGTCGTCGAAGGCGGCGGTGGCGGTGCCGGAGAGGACGAGGCCCACGTGCTCCACGTGGCAGCGCGTCTGCCCCAGCCCCGGCCCCACGTGCTCGGACCAGCGCCACCCCGGCTGGTACGTCGCGCGCCCGATGGTGACGCCGCCCAGCCGCACGATCTCGAACCGCCCCTTCTCCATCTCCCGCACCTCGTCCGGCCGCTCGAAGCGCCTGAGGATCACGTCCAGCTCGGGCATTCCAATCCCTCCTTTTCGCGGAGAAACTGCTGGATCACGCAGAGCCGCAGAGGAAAAAAGAGAGCCGCAGAGGAACGGCAACAGGGTAGTTCTCCGCGTCCTCTCTTCTAGACCTCCGCGCCCTCCGCGTGATTTTCCGTTTCTTCCCCCGCGCGGCGCTCGGTCTCCTCGTCGAGCAGCGCGCGGATGGAGACGAGCAGGGGATGGCCGGCGGTGTAGGCCCGGCCGTATCCCAGGTTGAAGCGGTAGTCGAAGCCCGGCGGGTTGCGCCCCTGCGTGTGCTGCAGGATGGTCTCCAGCTTGTCCAGCGCCTTGGCCAGCCGCGCCTCGGGCGAGCGGGCCGCCTCGTACTCGTCCCACAGCGCGGTGATCTCCTCGCGCAGCGCGGGCGGCAGCGGGGCCAGGAGCTGCAGCAGGTCGCGCCGCTCCTCCGCGGCCTTGCTGCCGCCGCGGCCCTCCTGCTCCGGGGCGGGCACGTCGCCGCCGATGGCCTCGCCCAGGTCGTGGACGATGCAGATCTTGGCCAGCCGCGCGAAGTCCACCTCCGGGAAGGCCGGGTGCAGCACCAGCGCCATCAGGCACAGGCGCCAGGTGTGCTCCGCCACGCTCTCCCGCTGCCCCGCGGACGTCCAGCCGCTGCGCGTGGCCGTCTTGAGCGCCTCCGCCGCGCGCAGAAAGTCCAGGATGCCGGACAGCTCCTCCGCCTGCATCGCCCCGCTCACGGCTCCGCGCCGTCCGCGGACAGCCTGCGCGCGACGTCGCCCACGCGGACGACGCCGGGACGCACCACGCGGGCGTTGGCGCCGCGCAGGCGCAGCGTCCGCCCCTCCGGCGAGTTGACGAACTTCATCGCTTCCGAGCCGAAGCGGTCGATGAACTTGCGGCAGCCGGTGTGCGGCTGGGGCGTCAGCTCGATGATGGCGGTACCGAGCGCCAGGCGGGTGCCCGCGGGAAGGTTGGCCTCGCTCAGGTCCAGGTCCACGTAGAGCTGGTCGCCCGCCAGCGGCCAGCGGTCCGGGTGCCCGGCCACCAGCGCCACCACGCGCGTGCCCATCAGCGTGAGCTGCATGTCCGGGTGCGGCGATCCGTCCGCCGTGCGCGAGCTGGCGCGCACGCTCCACGTGTCGCCCACCAGGCCCACGGCGGTGTCCAGCTCCGCCTGCTCCAGCACCTCGCGCTCGCCCACGGCGGGGCGGCGGACGATGAGCCGCACGGGCCCGTGGTCCGCCGGCGCGGCGCGGACGTGGTCCAGCCCCGCCTCCAGCTCCTCGCGCGTGCGGTGCGGCGTGCCGGTGGCCATGGCCGTCGATTCCGTGCTCATCGCAGGGCAAAGCCGAAGACCGCGGCCACCAGCAGGAGGTTGGCGATGGCCACCGCCTGCACCCACCAGCGCCGCGGATAGCGGTCCCGCATCCAGATGGCCGCGATGGCGAACTGGATGGCGCTGGGCAGGCTCAGGATGGCCACCACGAAGAACAGGATGGCCTCGCGGCGGTCGTTGGCGGCCAGCCAGTACCAGCCGAAGTAGAGCGTCAGGCTCAGCGCGCACGCCGCCACGATCCAGTCCAGGACGGCGGCCACGCGCTCCACCGGCGCCGGCGCGCGCGTCGCCGTTTCGTCTCGCGTCATCGCTCTCCTCGCGTTCCCCGCAGCTCCAGCACCATGCGCCGCACGGCCGGCTCGCGCATCTCGGGGCGCTCCGCCAGCGCGGCGGCAAAGCGCTCGCGCTCGCGCGGCGTGCGGGCGCGCTCGTGGATGAACCAGGCCAGGCGCAGCGCCTCCAGCGAATCCGCGTCCCGCGGCGGGTGCATCCACTCCTCCGCGCCCCAGACCATGGGCGGATGCCAGCGCGCCACCTTCTTCTGGAAATCGCCCAGGTACACCCACAGGCGGTAGGGGATGGAGACGCTGCGCAGCGCGCGCCGGGGCATCCGCTGGGCCCACGCCGCGCGCTGGTACCATCGCCACGTGTTGGGGCTGTTCTTCTCCTGCTCGGTGATGCCCAGGAAGCGGATGCGCCGCCGCACCGCGTCCGGGTGGATGCCGCCCTCCCGCCCCCAGCGCTCCAGCAGCTCCAGCAGGTTGCCCAGGGTGCCGCCCGAGTACACCAGGTCCACGAAAATCGTGGGCCGCTCCGCCGTGGCGATCTGCGCGGGCGACAGCCCGAGCGCCGTCATCTGCCCGCGCAGCGCGCGCAGCCCCTCCGGGTGCCCCTGCGCCACGTCCCGGGCGTTGCCGTGGCGCATGGAGAAGTTGAGCAGCGCGATCCGCTCCGCCCACGACGTCTCCGCCAGCACGCCGCTCAGGTGGTCGTAGATGCTCTCCGGCGAGAGCCCCACGAACACCATGCCGCCGTCCGCCGCCGCCGCGGCCACGCGCACGCAGCACGCGCGCAGGTCGTCGCGGAAGCCGCGGTACGCCTCCGCCCGCGGCCCCTCCAGCAGCGACCCCAGCCGCTGCCGCCGCGCCAGGTTCCAGCGGAACGGGGCCGGGTGGCTCACCGCTTTGCCCCGCGCAGCGCCTGCCACGCCAGCGCCGCGCCGACGCCCACGCTGCCGATGCCCAGCGCCGTCAGGAAGAGCGGGCCGCCCACCAGCAAGACGCCCACGCCCACGAACACCGGGCTCAGCACTCCCCGCGCGACGCGCTGCAGCGTCCGCGACTCGTAGACGATGGGCGTGCCGTCCTCCTCCGGCGGCGGCGGGCGCATGGTGCCCACGGCGGTGGGCGGGCGCCGCCGCGGCGGTACCCGCTGGGCCGCCTCCTGGGGGATGGGCCGCCATTCGCGCCGTCTCATCCGCCCGCTCCTCCCGCTACGAGGGCAGGGCCGGGCGGCGCAGCCACTCCTCCCAGCGGAGGGTGCCGCGGTCGCCGTGGCCGTGCGGAACCGTATTCATGCCCGCGCGGAAGGCGGACGCCAGTGCGCCCGGCAGCGGCAGCGGCAGCACGGGCTTGCGCACGCCGCGCGCGGCCTTCCACGCGCCCGCCATCTCCCGCAGCGGCAGCACCTCCGGCCCGCCGAAGTCCGGCAGCCGCCCGCCCGGCCCGTCCTCCGCCGCGCGCACCAGCCGCTCCGCGACCTCCGCCGTGTCCACGGGCTGGAAGCGGAAGCCGGCGGGCAGCGGCAGCGCCAGCGGCACGCGCGCCAGCCCCGACAGCATGGCGTCGATGAGCGAGTGGAACTGCGTGGCCCGCAGGATGGAGTGCGGCACGCCGCTGTCGGCGACGATGCGCTCGGCCTCCCGCTTGGCGCGGTAGTAGGCGAACGGAATGGCCTCCACGCCCACGATGGAGACGTAGACCAGGTGCGCGGTGCCCGCCTCGCGTGCCGCCTGCGCCAGGCGGCGGGTGCCCTGCACGTCCACGGCGGCGTGGCGGCGCGGGTCGCTGGCGGCGTGGATGACGGTGTCCACGCCCGCCAGCGCCTCGCCCACGCCCTGGTCCGTCTCCACGTCCATGACGGCCCACTCGCCCGCGCCCTCGTCCGCCCGCGCGCGGCGGCTGGCCAGGCGCACCGCGTGCCCGGCCGCCCGCGCCGCGCGCGCCACCTCGCGCCCCAGCCCGCCGGTGGCGCCCGTCACCAGGATCCTCATCAGGCTATGGTCGTCGTCACCGTGGCGCCGCTTACCCGTGCCAGCCGGCCTGCCGCCGCAGCGTAACCGTCCCGTCGCGGTGGATCGCTCGGAAGGTTCCGTGGATGCCCCGTCTGGCGAGAACGGCCGCTGCCGCCCGAAGCCGCGCGGAGAAGCGGGTGGGGTCCCCCTTCCACGAGGTCAGGAACGAACGGCTGTCGCTGCCCGGGATCTGGATCACTGCATCCCGCACGTATCCGCGTGGGCCGAGGTAGACGGCAAGGTCGGCGAAGTCCCTCCCCGCCTTCTCCACTGCGTTTTCGATCGCCGGAAAGAACGAGGAGCGCGTCGAATACGGGACGGATTGCTTTCCGCCCCCGCTGGATTTCACGACACGTCTCATCACCACCTAAAGGTTGCGGGGACAGTGGAAACGCATCGCATCACGCCGACGTGCAGTCGTACGGGTCCGTGGGGGTGGTCGTCGTGGGCGAGGTGCCGTTCCGCCGGGTCCCGTTCTTCGTCTCCAGCACGATGCCCGTGTAGTACTTCTTGAGGATCTGCTGGTACGTATGCCCCGCCCGCGCCATGCCCACCGCGCCCGGCTGCGCCATGCCCGCGCCGTGGCCGTTGCCGCCGCCCCACGCCGTGTAGCCCGTCGGGTTGCCCGCCGCGTCGCGCTTGGGCTCGATCACGAAGAGCGTGCCGGGCACCTCCGGACGGGGGATGGGCGGCGCCCGCGCGGTGCCGCGGGCGCCCGGTCCTCTCCCCATGATACCGGCCGCGCGGGCCGTGCGCATCACCCGCGGATTGCGGTTGGCGACAGGATCATTGCGTCCCGCGCGGACCGCGCGCATCGTACGCTGCCCTTCATCCTCCCCATCTCCCCAGGCCCAGGACACATCATGAGCATCCCCGGAACCATCACGCCCGTCTTCACGCCGCTGTTCGAGACCGCCGACCAGTCCACCGCCACCGCGTACCCCGACGGCTTCGACGCCGGCATGGCCGCGCTGCTGGGGCAGGCGTGCCAGCTCACCTACGCCCAGTACGGGACCGCGGGCGCGCCCATCAGCCTTTCCGAGCTCACGCTGGTGCCCGGCGTCAGCTGCTACAGGCAGCTCGGCGCGGCCCTGGAGTGGACGGAGGCCATCGGCCTGGGCGCCGTGCAGCCCGGCTCCGCGGGGATGGCGACGGTGCCGTTCGGGTTCGCGTTCACGGCGCAGGACGCCGGCGGCAACGCCGTCTTCCACGTGATCGCGTTCCGCGGGACGCGCTCCTACTCCGAGTGGGTGTCGGACGCGTCCGCCATCCCGGCGATCTTCGGGCTCGGGTCGGGGGCCGGGTTCGTGCACGGCGGGTTCTACGAGGTCTACAACGCGGGCGGCAGCACCCCGCCCGCGGCCGGCACGCTGGCCGCCCAGGTGCGCACCATCCTGGGGCTGATCGAGGGGAGCAGCGTGCCGCTCTACATCGCCGGGCACAGCCTGGGCGCCGCGCTCGCGGAGCTGTGCGCGGCGGACGTGGGCTACAACTTCAAGAGCGGGTACTTCTCCGCGCTGTACGAGTACAGCCTGGCCTCGCCGCAGGTGGCGGCGGGCATCGCGACGAGCTTCGTGACGGTGGGGCCCAGCTACTTCCAGGACGAGTTCGGGCAGGCGGTGACCGGGGGAGCGTACCGCATCGTGAACGCGGCGGACCTGGTGCCCATCGTGCCCTTCTCGATCACCTCGGCGTCGGGGTACGGCATCGAGTTCGCGGCCACGATCCCGGCGGCGAACACCCTCTCCTACCTGGTGCAGACGGGCGACGTGGGCAACAACCACGCGTGCGACCTGTACGCCGGCTTCCTGGACCAGCTCCCGGAGACGTGGAGCGCCGCCGCCGAGGCCGTCGCGCCCGCGAAGATCGCCGTCCCCGCCATCGGCCCCACGGACGCCGCCGTCCCGGCCTGAGCGCGGCATTGCTGCGAGAAGGGGCCGCCGGCGCACTGTGCGCCGGCGGCCTCGTCGCATCGGGAAAGAAACCGCTCCGCGCCACGCCCGCCTGGCGAATGATTCGCGGCTGGGGAAACGTGACGTCCGCCTGCGCGGACTGCGTGCGGACGTCGGCGGGTCACAGCAGGCGCCGGCGCACGGGCGCCCGGCGAATGAATTCGCGGCTGAGACAACACGAAGTCCGCCTGCGCGGACTGCAGGCGGCGGATCTCCGCCCCGAGGCCAGTTCCCGCACCCGCAGAGCGATGTCATCCTGAGGGAGGCGCCGCGCCTGTCCTGCCCTCGCACCAGCCTCTGGCGCCGACCGAAGGATCTTGCCCGCATGCCGCGGAGGCCGCATGCCGCGGATGGGCACGCCTGCATCTCCGTGTGATGATATGCCCGTGCGCACGCAGAGAAGATCCTTCGGTCGCGCACATGTGTCCGCGCATGCGTACGGCGCCGCGCGGCGCTTCCTCAGGATGACAAATCGGCTTGTATTGAAGAGAACTCCGAGTAACGTCGGCTGCAGCGCCATCGAACGACCGTTCAATTGCACGCCACCGGACCGGTGATTAAAATAGAGACCGATCGGTCTCGAGCGAGAATCACCTGTGGCGGCGGAGGCGAAGGTGGCTGAGGCATACATCATCGACGC
The DNA here is from genome assembly GCA_035715345.1 of Longimicrobium sp. Classification (GTDB taxonomy): domain Bacteria; phylum Gemmatimonadota; class Gemmatimonadetes; order Longimicrobiales; family Longimicrobiaceae; genus Longimicrobium. The sequence goes on along the minus strand of DASTLD010000468.1, from coordinate 1,242 downwards.
GGTGCGGACGCCGCGGGGGCGCGGGAAGCGGGGGAAGGGCTCGCTCACGGAGATCCATCCCCAGGAGCTGCTGGCGCAGACGCTGAACCGGCTGGGCGAGCGCACCGGCATCGACCGCGCGGACGTGGATGACGTGGTGGTGGGCGCGGTGAGCCAGGCCGGCGAGCAGGGCGCCAACATCGCCCGGCAGGCGGTGCTGGCGGCGGGGTGGCCGGTTCAGGTGGCGGGCGTGTCGCTCAACCGCTTCTGCGGCTCCGGGCTGCAGGCGGTGAACTTCGCCGCGATGGGGGTGATGAGCGGCGCGCAGGACCTGGTGGTGGGCGGTGGCGTGGAGAGCATGTCGCGCCAGCCGATGGGCTCCGACGGCGCGGGGAGCGACGGCCACAACCCGCTGCTGCGCGCCCGGCACTTCCAGGTGCCGCAGGGCATCAGCGCCGACCTGATCGCCACGCTGGAGGGCTTCTCGCGCGAGGAGCTGGACCGCTTCGCCTACGAGTCGCAGATGAAGGCGGCGCGGGCGCAGCGGGAGTGCCGCTTCGGGCGCGCGCTGTTCCCGGTGGTGGACCCGGCCACGGGCGATGTGGCGCTGGAGCGCGACGAGTTCCCGCGCCCGGAGACCACGCCCGAGGCGCTGGCGGCGCTCCCCGCCTCGTTCGCGGAGCTGGGCGCCACGCGGGTGGGGCCGGACGGCGAGACCATGGACGAGATGGCGCTGCGCGGCTACCCGCAGGCCGGCGAGATCCGCCACCTGCACACGGCCGGCAACTCCAGCGGCATCGTGGACGGCGCCGCGGCCGTGCTGCTGGCGTCGGAAGGGTACGTGCGGCGTGCCGGGCTGAAGCCGCGCGCCCGCATCCGCGCCATGGCCACGCACGCGGAGGACCCCGTCATCATGCTCACGGCCCCGGCGGAGACCTCGCGCAAGGCGCTGCGCCGCGCGGGCATGCAGGTGGGCGACGTGGACCTGTGGGAGATCAACGAGGCGTTCGCCACGGTGCCGCTGCAGGTCATCCGCCGGCTGGGGCTGGACCCGGAGCGGGTGAACGTGAACGGCGGCGCCATCGCCCTGGGGCACCCGCTGGGCGCGACGGGCGCCATGCTGCTGGGCACCGCGCTGGACGAGCTGGAGCGGCGCGGCCTGGCCACCGCGCTCATCACCCTCTGCATCGCCGGCGGCCAGGGCGTCGCGACCGTCATCGAGCGCGTCTGAGGGCCTTGCCGGAACGCGGTACAATCGCCAAG
>DASTLD010000467.1:0-16928 GCA_035715345.1 Longimicrobium sp. | reverse complement strand
TTCCCCCACCGCAGGAGCTGCATTCCATGACCGAGACGATCACCGCGCGGGTGCCGCGCGTATTCGGCCGCGTGCTCGCGCTGGCCGGCCTTGCCCTTGCCGCGCTGGTCGGCGCCCCCGCGGACGCCGCGGCGCAGCCGGAGCGGATGGGGCAGATGTTCAACGACCCCGCGCTGGCCAGCTACCGGCTGACCACGGAGAACCTGAACAAGTTCGTGCAGGTGGTCCAGGCGCTGGAGGGGCTGGAGGACGAGGACATCGACCTGGACGAGCACTTCGAGGACCAGGACCCGGAGAACATCAGCATCGCGAAGATCGCGGAGGCGTTCGACGGCGAGCCGCGCATCAAGAGCGCCATCAACGGCGCGGGGATGTCCAGCCGCGAGTTCGTGACCTTCATGTTCGCGATGATGCAGGCCATGTTCGCGTCGCTGGCGGTGCAGCTCGGGGGCGAGCAGGCGCTGGACGAGATGAAGGACGGCGTGCTCAAGGACAACGTCCGCTTCTTCATCGCCAACCAGGAGATCTTCGAGCGCCTGGGCGACCACGGCGAGGACGAGGAAGACGACGAGAACTGATCTGCCTCACGCAGAGACGCAGAGGACGCGGAGAACTGCGGGAGACAAGCAAAGGGAGGGAGAGGGGCAGCGAGCCCTTCTCCCTCCTTCTTGTTTTCTCTTTCTTTTCTCTGCGTTCCTCTGCGTCTCCGCGTCTCTGCGCGAGACCCGCAGTTCAGGTCTCCGCGCGGAGCAGGGCCTGCGCGCGCGCGGCGATGTACTCCATCTGCTGCTCGCGCTCATGCGCCCAGCCGGGCAGGCGCAGCGCGTTGGCGCCCAGCGCCCCGGCGCCCAGCAGGGCCACGAACAGGGCGATCAGCGCGTCCGCGGCGCCGGTGGGGGCGAGCGCGTCGCCCGTGGCGAGCTGGAGCGCGAGCATCACCAGCCCCGCCAGGATCGCGAAGAGGCCCACGCCGTTCAGCGTTGCGGCGTTGCCCTTGGTGGTGCCCAGGCGCAGGCGGTGGCCCGTGGGGGTGGGCTCCACGTACGCGTGCAGGTTGCCGTTGGTCCACGCGCGCAGGCCGCCGCTCGAGCGGTCCTTTCCGCGCGCGCCGAACGTCTGCCGCAGCTCCGCCACCAGCATCTCCCACTCCTGGTCCGTGGGCGCCCGCGGCAGCTCCACGATGCGGCCCACGGTGACGGGCATGCCCAGGTGGCGCCTGGCCGGCATCGCCGTGCGGCGCACGTCCAGCGCGGCGGCCGCGTGGGCAATCTGCTCCGGCGCGATGCCCACCTCGCCGCCGATGGCCTGCAGCTCCGCCAGCGAGAGGCCGCCGGGGGACGAAAGCGCGCGCCCGCTGGCCGCCGCCTCCAGGATCTCCGCCACCTCCTCGTCCGAGTACCGGCGCTCGCCGCTCATGGCTCTCGTCTCTCCCATGGGTTGCCCCGCTACCGCCCCAGCGCGGCGCGCGCCTGGTCCAGCGCGGCGGCGGCGGCGGCGAAGCGCTCCGCCAGGTCGCGCAGCTCGCGCTCCGCGAGCGCCCGGTCCCCCGCGCGGGCGGCCTCGTTGACGGACGGGAACACCATGTTGGAGTAGCCGTTGTTCTCGTCCGCGGCGTAGATCAGGTTGCGGTACCAGGGCCGCGTGCGCAGCCCCTGCGGCCGCGTCAGCGCGCGCTCCACCCCGCGCAGCGCCGCGTTGGTCCGCCGCAGCACGGCCGCGCTCGGACGGCCCGCCGCCAGCACGGAGTCGCGGGCGGCGGCAAAGCGCGCGGCGGACTGCTCCATGCGGTCGACGGCCTCGCGCAGCGGGGCGGCGGTCAGGTCCCAGCTCCGGCCCTTGAAGCCGGCGTCCAGCGGGTCCAGGTAGCGCCGCATGGTGCGCGCGAACTCCACGTAGTCGTACGGATGCACGTCGGCGTTGGCCAGGCGCAGCAGCATGGCGGCGCCCACGCGGGCGGTGGCGGCGTGGTGGTCGAAGCCGGGATCGCCGTGGCGGCGCATCCACTCGTACGAGTCGTACTGCGAGTGGTACACGCCGTACGATCCCCCGAAGCCCCAGTCGGAGTGGGGGATGCCGAGGTGGTTGTAGAAGCCGGCGAAGTCCGACCCGCCGCCCGGATCGCCCATGTCCGGCTCCGCGCCCTCCGCCGTGCCGTCGCGCCGGCGCCAGCCGTCGTAGACGCTGCCGCCGCCGGTGGGGTCCGGCACGCGCCGGGCTACGTCGCGCAGCAGCGGGCGCAGCGAGGGGGTGCCGGAGCCGCCGAACTGGTCCCCCGTCACCGGCGCGTCCTGGTTGAGGTACGCCACGCCGCCCGCCAGCAGCCGCAGCGAATCGTCCTCCACGTACTCGGTGGAGCCGATCAGCCCCCACTCCTCCGCGTCCCAGGTGGCGAACACCAGCGTGCGCCTGGGCGGGTTGCCCGCGCGGACCTGCTCCATCACCGCGCGCGCGGCCTCCAGCACGCTCACGGTGCCGCTCACGTTGTCCACCGCGCCGGGGCCCCACGCGTCGCGGTGCGCGCCGATCACCACCACCTCGTCGGGGAACTCGCTGCCGCGGACGATGCCCAGCGTGTTCCAGATCTCCTTGTATCCCCCCGTGCTCCCGTCGTCCGTGACCGCGATGCGCGCGGTGACCGGGCCCGGTCCCACGTGGTAGCGGAAGGGCAGCCCGCCCTGCCACCCCTCCGGCACGTCGGTGCCGCGGATGCCGCGCAGCAGCTCCGCCGCGTCGTCGTAGGCCATCGGGACGACGGGGATGCGCGGGACGCTCATCTCCTGCAGCGGGAGCCGGCGCGCGTTCGCGGTGCTGGGCCAGCCGGGGGTGCTGGGATCGCCCGCGCCGTTGAAGATGCTGCCGCGCTGGATGGCGTGGCCCGGGCGCAGGGGGCCCTCGGGATACACGTCGTCGTGGACGAAGCCGTCGTTGGCCGGGTCGCTGTAGATGATGAGGCCCACCGCGCCGTTGCGCTCCGCCTCGCGCGCCTTGATGCCGCGGAACGACCGTCCGTAGCGCGCGATGGCGATCTTGCCGCGCACGGACACGCCCAGCGAGTCGAGCTTCGCGTAGTCCTCGATGAGCCCGTAGTTCACGAACACGACCTCCGCGGTCACGTCGCCGGGCGCGCTGTAGCCGTTGGCCGCGGGGTACTGTGGCAGCGCGGAGGTGGGGTCCTCCGCGATCGGCGGCTCGCGCAGGTCGATCTCCACGGGGTCGGGAGACACGCGCCAGGCGCGGGCGGAGGTGGCGTGCGGCAGCCAGATGGTGTAGGCGCGCACCTCCGTCTGCAGCCCCATCTCCCGCATTCGCGCGATGACGTAGTCGCGGGTGCGCGCCTGCGCGGGCGTGCCGGCCACGTGCGCTTCCGCGCTGAGCGCCCGCGCCAGCTCCTCCGCGCGCTGCGGGGACGGCGCGGCGATGGCGGCCGATTCCACCGCCTGCTGCCGCGCGGCGGACTGCGGGGCAAAGCCGGTCATGGGCTGCTGCGCGGCCAGCGGGGCCGCGGCGGTGAGCGCGATCAGCGCGGGTGCGATGCGTCGGTGCACGGTTCCCGATCTCGGGAGGGGACGGACGATTGGGCGCGCCGCAAAGTAGGTCGCGCGCCGAGCCACCGGCAACGGCGGGGCCCGCGCGGAGACGCGGAGGGCGCGGAGAAAATGCTCCGCGCCCTCGCTGGTTCCTCAGTAGTACGCCGGCACCTGCGGCGGCTGCGGGCGGCGCCGGGTCAGGCGCGCCAGCAGGAAGCTGGTGACCACCTGCAGGCCGAACACCGCCGCCAGCAGCAGCGCCGGATCGGTGGACGTGCCGATGTAGTAGACCGCGCCGCCCGTCGCCGCGGCAGAGCCGAGCAGGCCCACGCCGTAGCGGCCGCGGCGGCCGGTCAGGCGGTGGATGGCCAGCGGCGTGAACAGGATGGAGGCCGCCGCGCCCGCGTACACCCGCTGGACGTCGTCGTCCACCACGCCGCTGGCGGCCAGCACCCAGGCGCCCGTGAAGAGCCCCAGCACCACCAGCGTGACCGTGAAGTCCCACAGCCACGCGAAGAACCGCCGCGCCAGGCCGGGCCGCGGCGCCGCCACCGGCTCCGGCGCGCGCTGCACCGGCAGCGCGGGCGCGGAGGGCAGCGAGAACGCGGGCTGCGGCGCCGGAGCCGGCATCGCCACCTGCGGGCGCACGGGCGAGGGCGCGGCGGCGGCCGCGGGCACGGGCGGCGGCGTCAGGAGCTGCGTGTGGTCCGGAGCGCTGGGCTCCACCGAGACCGCCGCGGCCAGCGGGCGCGCGGCGGGACGCGGCGCAGCCTCTGCCACGGGCAGCGGGGGCGGCGCGGCGCCCTCGCGGGTGAGCGCGTCGGCGAACTCGCCGGCGTCGCGGAAGCGCTCGGCGGGCACGTGGCTCAGCGCGCGGGCCAGGGCGGCGCGCGCGGCGGGCGGCACGTGCGCCATGCGCTCGGGCAGCGCGCGCAGGGCGTCCGCCAGCTCGCGCCCCATGCGCTCGTGGTCGGACGAGGTGAACGGGCGCAGGCCGGTCAGCAGGTGGTAGCCCACCGCGGCCAGGCTGAACACGTCCGACGCGGGCGTGGCGCGGTCGTCGCCGCGGAGCTGCTCCGGCGACGCGTACGCCGGCGAGAACGGCGAACGGCCGTACTCGGTGAGCTGCGTGACGGTGCCCTCGTCCGCCTCCATCTGCGCGATGCCGAAGTCCAGCACGCGCACCCGCGGCTCGCCGTCGACCTCCGCCGCCTCCAGGAACAGGTTGCCCGGCTTGACGTCGCGGTGCACCAGGCCGGCGCGGTGCCCGGCGGCCAGGCCGCGGCCCGCCTGGCGCAGGATGGACAGCGCGTGCGCCACCGACGGGTACTCGCCGCGTGCCAGGCGCCGCGACAGGTCCTCGCCTTCCAGCAGCTCCATCACCAGGAAGTCCAGGCCCAGCTCCTCGTCGGAGCCGTAGTCGTGGACGGAGACGATGTTGGGGTGGTGCAGCGCGGCGGCCGCGCGGGCCTCGCGATGAAAGCGGCCGCGCAGGCGCGCGTGCTCCTGCGGGTCGTGCGCCACGATGCCGATGACCTTGACGGCCACGGCGCGCCCCAGCCGCTCGTCGGTGCCGCGGTAGACGGCCCCCATGCCCCCGCGCCCCACCACCGCGTCGATGCGGTAGCGGCCGCAGAGCGTGCGACCCGTCAGCAGTCCGGCAATTCCGTACATCGGCGGTTGGTCCAGCGGTATGGGGCGGGGTTCAACGAGCGCGCAGCACCTTGCGCGGGCGCAACTTACGCGGGATGCGGGCGATGGGTTTCATGTGGAAGCTTGCTCTCACGAGGAGCCCGCCTGCGCCCGCGTTGTCATCCTGAGGGAGCGCCTTGCAGAACCAGCCTGTGCGACACCGTCAGGGCGCGACCGAAGGATCTTTTGTGCGTGCCGCTGTGCCTGTCTCATGCGAAGGACCACGCGGATCTCCCAACCCCGGTGCAGGCGGGCAAGATCCTTCGGTCGGCGCCACAGTCCTTCCTGGGGAGAAGTGCGCCGAGGCGCCTCCCTCAGGATGACAATCGCGTGGAATCCATACGCCAGGCAGACAAACTCTCACCCGAGGGGGCGGATCGCACAACCCTCAGGGGGCGATGGCGACGTAGGCGATCAGCGGGACGGCGACGAGGAGGGGGAGGATGGACCAGGCGACGGCGGCGGCGTTGCGGCGGCGGGACCAGGCGCGCCACGCCAGCACCATCGCCAGGAGGACGAGCAGCGGGTAGGCGTAGACGGGCGCCGCCACCACCCACGCCTCCCATGCCGGGTCGGAACCGGCCTGGACGGACTCGGCGGCCTCCATGGCCAGGAACGCCCACGGCAGCAGCGACAGCAGCGGGACGAGCTGCGCCAGCAGCAGCCACCCGGCCACGCCGCGCGACCGCCGCGGCACCTGCTCGGGAACGAAGACGTCGCTCATGCTGGGGCGGGCTCCAGGTGTGCGATCAGGCGCGCGGCGGCCTCCGGCGGGTCGGAGGCGCCGATGGACACGCGCGGCGTACGGTGCCAGCGCGCGCACTCGCCGATCGCGCCGGCGACGTCGCGCAGCAGCGCGTCGGTCAGGCGCGCGCCGGGCTCGAAGTGGAGCGCGCGCACCTCGAACACGCCTTCCTTGCGGTGCGCCTTGGCGTCCAGCCGCCCCACCAGCGCGCCGCGGCGCAGGATGGGGAGCGAATAGTAGCCGTAGCGCCGCTTCGGGGCCGGCGTGTAGCACTCCAGGCGATAGTCGAAGCCGAACATGGCCAGCGCGCGCTGCCGGTCCCACACGACGGGATCGAAGGGCGAGAGCAGCGTGGTCAGCACCGGCTTGAGCGCGCCGTCCGCGGCCTGCCGCAGCGCCTCCGCGTGGTCCGGGTGCACGAAGCCGGGCTCCCTCCATCCCTCCACCTCCACCCGCAGCAGCGCGCCCTCGTCCGCCAGCCGCGGGGGGAGCGCCTTCACCGACTTCGGCATGCGGAAGTAGTCGGCCACCCAGCCGGCGCGCGCGACGCCCAGCGCGCGCACGGCCCTGAGCACCAGCGCGCGGTCCGTCTCCTCGCGCGGGGGCAGGCGGGCGTCGTCCCAACCGGGCAGCACGCGCTCGCGCAGGTCGTAGACGCGCTGGAAGCCCTCGCGCCGCGCGATCATCAGCTCGCCGGCGGTGAACAGGCTCTCCAGCAGCCGCTTCTCCGGCTTCCATCCCCACCATCCCCCGCCCGAGCCGTCGCGGCGCTCGAAGTCCGCGGAGCGCACGGGGCCGTTCTCGCGGATGCCCGCCAGCAGGCGCGCCACCTCGCCGCGGTGCCTGGCCATCATCTCCCCGCGGTACTTCCACCCCATGGAGTGCGGATCGACCATGCGGTGGCGGTAGAGCGCGTAGTCCTCGATGGGGAGGAAGCAGGCCTCGTGCGCCCAGTACTCGAACAGCGCGCCCTCCGCCAGCAGCTCGTCCAGCCAGCGCGGCTCGTACTCGCCCAGCCGCGACCACAGCACCAGGTACGGGCTGCGCGCCACGACGGAGATGGTGTCGATCTGCAGCGCGCCCATGCGCCGGATCATGGCCAGCACGTCCGCCTTGCGCGCGCGCCGCCGCGGCCGCCGGTCGAGCCCCTGGGCGGCGAGCATGAGCGCGCGTGCGGCGGAGCGGGAGAGGCTGGTCAACGGGCGAGGTTCGGAGGGAAAGTGCGTGAGTGCGTGAGTGCGTCAGTGTGCGGGCGGCCAGTGCAGTTCCGCACTTCCGCACTCACGCACTCACGCACTCAGATCTTCCGCAGCCAGACCCGCTCCACGCGATGGTCCCGGCCCTTCTCCAGGACCAGCCGCGCGCGGTCGCGGGTGGGCTCGATGTTCTCGCGCAGGTTCACGGCGTTGATCGTTGCCCACACGTTGCGGCCGAACGCGACGGCCTCGTCCTCCGGCATGGAGGCGTACGAGTGGAAGTACGACGTCGGGTCGCGGAAGGCGGTCTGCCGCAGCCGGCGGAAGCGCTCCAGGAACCACTCCTCCAGGTGCGACTCCGCCGCGTGGATGTAGATGGAGAAGTCGAAGAAGTCGCTCACGAACAGGCGCGGCGCGCGGTCCACGGCCGCCGCGCCCGTCTGCAGCACGTTCAGGCCCTCCACGATCAGGATGTCCGGGCGGCGCACCACCAGCCGCTCGCCGGGCACGATGTCGTACACCAGGTGCGAGTAGACCGGCGCGGTCACCTCCTCCGCGCCGCTCTTGACGTCCGCCAGGAAGCGGATGATGGCGCGGACGTCGTAGCTCTCCGGAAAGCCCTTGCGGTGCATGATGCCGCGCTCCTGCAGCACCGCGTTGGGATACAGGAAGCCGTCCGTGGTCACCAGGTCCACGCGCGGGTGGTCCGGCCACCGCGCCAGCAGCGCCCGCAGCACGCGGCTGGTGGTGGACTTGCCCCCCGCCACGCTGCCGCCGATGCCGATCACGTACGGCACCCGCGCCGCCGGGCTGCCCAGGAAGGTGTCCGTCACCCGGAAGAGCTGCTGCGCCGCCGCCACGTACAGGTTCAGTAGGCGCGACAGCGGCAGGTACACGTCCACCACCTCCTGCATGGACACGTGCTCCTCCGCGCTGCGCAGCGCGTCCAGGTCCTCCGGCGAAAGCGTGAGCGGCGTGGAGCCGCGCAGCGCGGACCACTCGTCGCGGGTGAACTGGATGGAGGGCGAGAACGCGGCGGCGCGGGGGGCCTGCCTCTGGATCATTCGCGGCGGGGTGCGGTGGGCACGCGGCACGGGAGCGCGGACAGGATGCGCGCCGGGGAGATGCACAGCAAGTGCGGGCGATGCAGAACCAGCGGGCCCGGCCACCGCTCGGGCGCCGGACCCGCTGGCGATCACGCACTCACAGGTTCACACACTCTCGCACTTTCGCACTTTCGCACTCACGCACTCACGCACTTCCCTCAGAACTTCTCGTCCGCCGACGGCCCGTACAGGCCGGGCACGGGCACGTCCAGCAGGCGCAGGTAGATGGTGAGCTGCGCGCGGTGGTGGATGATGTGGTTGATGCCCGCGTTCCGCACCACCGCCACCTTGGGCATGGTGAAGCGCGTGGCACCCGCGAACTTCAGCGACCACGGCCGGTGCAGCGCCGCGTCGTCCGCCCGCGCCAGCTCCGCGCGGAGCTGCGCCGTGTTGCGGTCGAACGCCTCCAGCAGGCCCGCGGTCGTGGTGATCGGCGTCTGCGGCGGATAGGCGGCCACGTCCAGCTCGTCCGTGGTCAGGATGGTCGAGACCCAGCTCGGCAGGTTGGAGACGTGCTGCGCCAGCGAGCCCAGGCTGAACGACCTGTCGTGCGGCTTGAAATCGAAGCGGCCGTCCGGCACGCGCTCCAGCACGCGGCGGGTGTTGGCCAGCTCGTGCTCCAGGTCGCCGAAGGCGAGCTGGGCCAGGGAGGGGGCGCCCGCGGGGGCGGCGGCTTCGGCGGTGCTCATGGGTGATGGCTTTCGGTGGAAGGGGACAGCTCGTGCGCGCGGCGGGCGGCCTCGATGCGCCGCACCCATTCGCCCGCGCCCTCGATCTTGAAGGTGTACGCGTGGCCGTCGCGCGCCGCAACGGTCAGCAGGCTGGCGATGATGCCCGCCTCGCGGCCCACGCGCGCGTCCGCCACCTGGTCCAGCGGCAGCGACCACTCCGTGTCGGCGCCGCGCAGGACGTGGTGCAGCAGGCGGCGGTCGGTCAGGAACAGCCAGCCGCGCTGGGCGGACGTGTAGACGTCGGCCGATGATTCGTACAGGATGCGCTCGCCGGGGAGCAGCGCCGGCTCCCACCCCTGCCGCAGCACGCGCCGGTTCAGGCCGCTGGCCAGCGCCGGCGTCAGCAGCCCCGCGGCGGCCACGAGGGCGATGATCCCGATCGTGGTCGCATCCACCTTCCAATCGCTGCCGGCCAGCACCACCAGCGAGAAGATCACCACCAGCGGTCCCGACACCCCCAGGTGCCGCGTCACCGCGCTCCAGCGGGATTCACTCATCGGCGCTCATCATCACAGGGGGAAAAGACCGTTGTGATCCTCATCAGGATGAGATCTGAAGCCGGCGCAAACCGTTGTCATCCTGAGGGAGGCGCGCGCCGAACTCGCCCTGTCACAACACCTTGGCGCCGACCGAAGGATCTTGCCCGCGTGGGCCGGGGCGTGCATTGGCGCACGAGGGCCCGTTGGGTCATTCGTGCGAGGCACGCGCCGGCGCGGGGGCCCCGGCGAATGAATTCGCGGCAACGAAAACGTGAAGTCCGCCTGCGCGGACTGCAAGGAGAGGCCGGCGCGCCGGGTGAGTCCGCGGCAGGGAAAGAAGATCCTTCGGTCGCGCACGGAGGGTGGCGTGCCGTCCGGTTTCGCGCGGCGCGTCCTCAGGATGACACCGTTTGCGCAGGGGCGGGCATCGTGCCCCGGGTTCGGACGCCGACGCTCAGGATGACACCGTTTGGTGCCCCGCGGCGGGTTTGCGGCGGGCCTCGAGGCGGGAGACGGCCTCGGCGGCGAGGGCGCGGAGGGCGGCGAGGTCGTCGTCCGAGAAGGTGTGGGCCTCGGTGCCGGCCACGCACAGCGTTCCCAGCACCTGCCCGCGCGCGCTCACCAGCGGCACGCCCGCGTAGCAGCGCAGGTCCTCCAGCGTCACCTGCGGGTTGTCGCGCGTCAGCGGGTGCGTGGTGGCGTCCTCAACCACGAAGGGGCGGCCGCTGCGCACCGCGTGCGCGCAGAAGGACCACTCCACCGGCGTGCCGCGCGCCTCCGCCTGCCATCCCCCCAGCCCGTGGTGCGCCAGGAAGTACTGCGCCTCGTCCAGCACGATGCTCACCAGCGCGGTGGGCAGGCCCAGCCGCTCCGACGCGCGCGCCACCAGCTCCTGGAGGATGGCGTCCACCTCCGGCGAGAGCAGGTCCAGCGCGGCGATCTCCGCCAGCCGCTCCGTGCTGCGCAGCACGTCGTCGCCCGTCATCGCCCCGCTCCCTGTGCCTGGCTCAGCAGCCGGTACGTGCGCAGCCGGATGACCAGCGCGTTCCCGATGACCCCCGCCACGTCCGGCTCCGCCGCCAGCCGCCGCGCCGCCGCGAGCATGTCGTCCACGCCCATGGCGGCGTGCGGCGCCACGCCGGCCTCGCGGCAGGCGCGCAGCCAGGTGCGCACGGCCTGGTCCGCGCTCATGGCGCGGGCCAGGAAAGCGGTGGCGTCTGCGGGGGTGGGGCGGGCCAGGTCGTAGCCGGGCAGGCGGGTGTCGGCGGTCATCAAAACGTCGGCATGTGTCACGGTGCGCGGGCGCGAGCATATCCGCCCGCCGCCCCGCGCGTCAAGGGAAACTCCGCACGTTTCGCGGCCGCGCCCCGGGCGGTATGCTTCTGGCCGCTGCGAGAGATCTCGAGAAAACTCCGGAGGGAGGCGGATGGCGGGTACGGTGACGGCGACGGTGCCGCACGTGGTGGTGGTGGGCGGCGGCTTCGGCGGGTTGTGGGCCGCGCGGGCGCTGCGGCGCGCGCCCGCGAGCGTGACGCTGGTGGACCGGCGCAACCACCACGTCTTCCAGCCGCTGCTGTACCAGGTGGCCACGGCCGCGCTGTCGCCCGCGGACATCGCGGCGCCCATCCGCGGCATCGTGCGCCGCGACCGCGCCACCGAGGTGCTGATGGCGGAGGTGACCGGCTTCGACCTGGACGCGCGCCGCGTGCTGCTCAGGGAGCGCGATCCGCTGGCGTACGACTACCTGATCGTCGCCACCGGCGCCACGCACGCCTACTTCGGCCACCCCGAGTGGGAGCCGCTGGCGCCGGGGCTCAAGACCATCGAGGACGCCACCGAGGTGCGCCGTCGCTTCCTGCTGGCCTTCGAGGCGGCGGAGCAGGAGACCGATCCCGAGGAGCGGCGCGCGCTGCTGACCTTCGTCATCATCGGCGGCGGGCCCACGGGGGTGGAGATGGCGGGCGCCTGGGCGGAGATCGCGCGCCACGCGCTGGTGCGCGACTTCCGCAGCATCGACCCCAGCACGGCGCGCATCATCCTGCTGGAAGGCGGCCCGCGGCTGCTGCCCGCGTACCCCGAGCACCTGTCCGCCTACGCGGAGCGCGCGCTGCGCCGCGTGGGCGTGGACGTGCGCACCGGCGCGCTGGTGACGGACATCGACGAGAGCGCGGTGCACGTGGGCGGCGAGCGCATCCACACGCACAACGTCGTCTGGGCGGCGGGCATCACCGCGTCGCCGCTGGGCAGGGCGCTGGGGGTGGAGACGGACCGCGTGGGGCGCGTGAAGGTGCTGCCGGACCTGTCCGTCCCGGACCGCCCCGAGGTGTTCGTCGTGGGCGACCTGGCGGCGATGGACGGGCCGGACGGCAGGCCGCTGCCGGGCGTGGCGCAGGTGGCCATGCAGGGCGGCCAGTGCGCGGCGCGCAACATCATCCGCACGCTGCGCGGCGAGGCGCGCAAGCCGTTCCGCTACCGCAACAAGGGCAACATGGCGGTCATCGGCCGGCGCGCGGCGGTGCTGGACGCGCCCTGGGCGCGGGCCAAGGGGTGGATCGCCTGGGTGCTGTGGCTCACCATCCACATCGCCTTCCTGGTGGGCTTCCGCAACCGCATCGCGGTGATGATGGAGTGGGCGTGGAACTACCTGACGTGGCAGCGCGGCGCCCGCCTGATCACCGGCGAGGTGACGCCGGGGCTGGTGCCGCACTCCGGCCACCGCCACGCGTCGGACTCTCCCCTGCGGCGCGACACGGCGCGGGCGGCGGCGCAGGGGCAGCAGGCGCCCGCCGACGAGGAGGCGCCCGGCTGGATGGGCGGCGACGCGCACCAGGCCCGCGGGGGCGCGCGGTGAGGGGCGACTACGCGGAGCGGATGCGGGCGTGGGCCGCGCGCGCCGGCGCCCGCGCGCAGACGGTGCGCTACCCCCGCCCCGAGGCGCGCGGCGAGGTGTGCGCGCTGCGCCTGGCCCCACGCGGGGAGCCGCGCATGCGCGTCGTCGCTGCGCACGGCGCGGGCAACGACGCGGTGTACCCGCTGCTGGCGCTGTTCCGCGCGCTGCTGGACGCGGGCGCGGAGGTCTTCTCGTTCGACGTGGACGGCCACGGGGTCGCCAGCACCACCGTCTTCGCGCGCGACGCGGTGCGCACGTCCGTGGCTGCGGCGGTGCGCGTGGCGGAGGCGGGCGCGCCGGAGCTGCCGCTGCACGTGCTGGGGCACAGCCTGGGCGGCGCGCTGGTGCTGGACGCGCTGGCGTCCGGCGCGCTGGACCGCGCGGCGAGCGCGGTGGTGATGTCCGCGCCGCTGCGGGTGGACGTGGACGCGCGCACGGTGCTGGGCGAGCTGCGCGGCTTCTTCCGCGCCGCGACGCTGGCGCAGCGCGAGCACTACGGGCTCTGGGGGCTGGTGCCCGCGCTGGGGCCGCTCAAGCGCGCCGCCTACCCGTTCCGCCGCGCGGACGCATCGCCCGGCGCATGGAGCTACGTGGACGACGTGCGGGCGCTGCTGCGCGAGCTGGACCTGGAGAACGCGGCGGCCCGCATCGCCCTGCCCACCCTGCTGGTGTACGGCCGCGCGGACATGCTGGTGCGCGCGGACCAGGGCGTGCGGCTGGCGGCGCGCGCGCCCGGCGCGGAGCTGCTGATGCTGGACGGCGCCTCGCACTTCGGCGTCCCCTTCCACCCCGCGGCGGTGGCGCGCACGGTGGAGTGGATGGAGGCGCACGCGGCGGTGGCGGCATGACGGCTGGCGTGCCGCCGCGGAAGATCGACGTGCACCTGCACCTGGCCGGCATCGGGACGGACGGCTCGGGGTGCTGGATCTCGCCGCTCTTCCAACGGCGCCTGACCTTTCGCCTGCTGCGGCTGGTGCAGCGCATCAAGGGCGGCCGGCGCGACCCCACGGACGCGGACTGGGCGGCCAACGCGGCGGCGCTGGTGCGCGACAGCGAGCTGGACCAGGCGGTGGCGCTGGGCTTCGACGGCGTGTACGACGCGCGCGGCGAGCTGGACCGCGCGCTGTCGCAGATGATCATCCCCAGCGCCTGGGTGTTCGAGGTCTGCCGCCGCCACCCGGAGCTGCTGCCCGGCCCCTCGGTCAACCCGCACCGCCGCGATGCGCTGGAGCGGCTGGAGGAGTGCATCGACGGCGGCGCTGCGCTCATCAAGTGGCTGCCCGCCACCCAGCGCATCGACGCCGCGGACCCCGCCATCCTCCCCTTCCTGCGCCGCGTGGCGGAGGCCGGCATTCCCCTGCTGGTGCACTCGGGCGGCAGCGAGGGTACCTTCGCGGAGATCGACCCGTCGCTCAAGGACCTGGAGCGGCTGCGCCCGGCGCTGCGGCTGGGGGTGCGGGTGATCGTCGCCCACTCGGGGGTGCCCGTCATCTACATGCGCGATCCCGACCAGCTGCCGCTGCTGCGGGAGATGCTGGCGGAGCATCCGCACCTGTGGGTGGACAACTCGGGGATGAGCAACCCGTCGCGCTTCCGCCACCTGCCGCGCATGGCGGGCGATCCCGACATCGCGCCGCGGACGCTGCACGGCAGCGACTATCCCGTGCCGACCAACGCGTTCTGGTACGCGCGGGTCTTGGGGGCGCGCCGCGCGTGGCGCCTGGACCGCATCCGCAACCCCCTGCAGCGCGACGTGGAGCTCAAGCGCGCCCTGGGCTACCCCGACGACGCCCTGACCCGCCACGCGGCGGCGCTCGCCCACCTGGACCGCTGGCCCGCGCCGGTGAAGGCGGCGCCGCACCCCGGATCCGCCATCGCCGCCGGGGTACAAGCGCCGCCGCCCGGCACGCCGGGCATCCCCGGGGAACCACGGGCATCGACGTCAGGCACGTCCGGCATCGGCGAGGAACCACAGGGACCACCGCAGGGCCTGCCTGGCATCCGCGGGGAATGGCCGGCATCACCGCAGGGCCTGCCTGGCGAATGAATTCGCGGCTGAGAAAACACGAAGTCCGCCTGCGCGGACTGCACGCGGACATCGGTGCGACCGGCGGGCCCCGGCGCGAAGGCGGGCGCCCCCACCCGGACTCGCATTACTCGTCCACCCTCCCCCAAGTCTGGGGGAGGGTTGGGGGAGGGTTGTTGGGGTTGCTGGACCAGACCAGCCAACGCGCAGTTCAGGTCTCCCCCTCTCCACGCGCCTCGTGCACCGGCCCTGGCGGAGCACCGATGCGCGGCGGGCGCGGGGGGAGGGGGCCGGGGGGTGGGGGCCCGCGCCGGACCCTGCTGGCGCTCGTCCCGCTCGCCCTCGCGGGGGCGCCGGTGGAGGCGCAGCTGCGGCCGCTGGACCCGCTGGAGTGGCGGATGTTCGCGGGCGGCGCCAGCGTGGCCGTGCAGGCGGGCGGCTCCGTGCTGTGGGACCAGCGCGCGTCGCTGGCGGGTACGCGGGGCCGGCTGGTGGAGGCCGGCAGCTTCCGCGCGCACTGGCGCACCGGCCGCGTGCTGCTGGAGGCCGGCGGCACCGTGCAGCGCTTCTTCCGCGAGGAGTCGCGCTTTGCCCCCGCGGAGCCGGGCGTGGCGGACGACCCCGACGGCCGCCGCCGCGACGCCGGGGACTACCGCATCCTCACCGCCGTCCGTCTAACCAGTGAAGGCGCCCCGGTGGCCGCGGCGCTGCGCTTCGGGACGCGGCTGCCCACCACGGACAACACCGTGGGCCTGGACCGCGACGCGACGGACTTCTTCGCCACGCTGGCGGGCCGCGCGGTCCGCGGGCGCATCGCGCTGCAGGCGGAGGCGGGCGTGGGCATCTTCGGCACGCGCCGCACCGACTTCGAGCAGGACGACCTGCTGGTCTACGCCGTCCGCGCGGAGGCCGCGGCGGGCCCCGTCACCCCCTCGCTGACGGTCCTGGGCCAGCAGGTGGGGCGCGGCCACCGCGAGATCCGCGGCAACGAGTCGCTGGGCGAGGTGCGCGTCGGCCTGCGCAGCGCCGGCCGCCGCTGGGCCGGTGTGGAGGGGGTGATGGGAACCACGTCCTTCAGCCCGGGCGCGGGCGTCGTCGTGTTCGCCGGGATGGACTGGTAGCGCGGCCGGCGATCCCGAGGGGACAGGGCGCGGACGCGTGTCGATGGGTGTGGTAGACTCCCGCAGGCGGGTGGTTTAGTATACGCCAGGAAAGGCGTTTTGCCCTCCTCCGCCCGGACAGCCTCTCTTCCTTGATAGTGCAGGGACCATGACGCGCCGCTCGAGCCCGGCCCCGCTGCCCAGCGCCCCGCTGGAGTTCGCCTACCCCGTCTCCATCCCCGCGCCGGAAGCGCAGGGGGCCGTGATCGTCCGCGAGGTGCCCGGCCCGGAGGGGCTCCTGGTGCTGCGCGCCGCGCGCCTGGTGCTGGCCTGGAGCGCGGGCCCGGAGGCCGCCGCCCCGCTGCTGTCCGGCGCCGCGCAGTGGGAGGCGGAGCTGCTGATGGGCGACATGGACCGCGCGCTGTGGGCGCCGCTGGTCACGCTGGCCGGCGAGCTGGCGGCGCCCGCCGTCGCGGAGCCGGCGGAGATCGCCAGGGCCTGCCTGGCGCTGAGCGAATGGGCGCTGGAGGCGGGGGCGGAGGGGACGGCGCTGCTGTTCGCGGAGGCCGCGGCGCTGGCCTGGCCGGAGCACCCGCGCTACGCCTGGGTGGCGGGCAAGCTGCTGCGCCAGCGCGGCCGCCCCCGCGAGGCGGAGCTGTGGCTCAAGCGCGCCGCGCGTGTGGCCGTCTGGTGCCGCGACTGGGAGACGCAGGACCTGGCGCTCAACAGCCTGGGCAACCTGTACTCGTACCAGGGCCGCTTTCCCGAGGCGCAGCAGTACCTGGACCAGGCGCTGAACCTGGCCCGCCGCCGCCACCTGCGCGAGCGCGAGGCGGCGGTGAGCCACGACCTGCTGGCCCTCTGCATCTGGCGCGGCGACCTGGGGCGGGCGCAGGTGTTCGCCGCGCGCGCCTTCGAGCTCTACGGCGCCGGGCACCCGCTGCTGCCCCGCCTGGCGCACGACGTGGCCCAGCTCTGGAACCAGCAGGGCAAGTTCGCGCTGGCGCTCCCGGTGCTGCTGGCGCTGGAGGCGCACATGCCCACCCCCGTGGAGCGCCTGCGGGTGCTCGCGTGCGCGGCGCGCGCGGCGGGGGGCTGCGGCGACCGCGCGGCCTTCGCGCGGACGTGGGCGGACGCCTGGCGCATCGCGGACGCGCAGCCGGACGAGGTCGAAAGCGTGATCTCCGGCACCATGCTGGACCTGGGACTGGGCGCGGCCAGCGCCGGCGCGTGGGACCTGGCGCGCCAGGCGCTCACGCGGTGCCTGGCCGCGGCCATCCGCGGCGCGGAGCACGGCTGCGCCGCGCAGGCGGAAGCGGCGCTGGAGATGGTGGAGCGGCACGAGCGCGCGGAGACGCAGGCGCCGCTCGCGCACCCGGGCGCCGCGGGCCAGCTCTCCGACCGCATCACCCGCTCGCTGGCGACGGCCGCCCCCG
>DASTLD010000466.1:0-6677 GCA_035715345.1 Longimicrobium sp. | reverse complement strand
TTGACCCCCGGCCCTGGAGAAAGGAGGCCGAATGATGATCTCGCGTCTGCTTTCCCTGGCGCTGGTGATGACGGCCGCCGCGGCGGGCCCGGCCCGTGCCGCGGACGAGCCCACCCTGCGCGGCTCCCCGGCGTCGATGGTGCGCCAGAACCAGGTGGCGAAGGCCAACGACTACTCGTTCCTGCGCACGGAGGCGGAGGTGCGCCGCATGGCGGACCGCGGCTACCTGGAGCGCGTGCGCGGCAACGCGGACTGGCGCCTGGCCAACGTCTCCTTTCCGTTCACGCGGCCGGAGATCGCGACCTTCCTGGACCGCCTGGGCGCGCAGTACCGCGAGGGCTGCGGCGAGCGCCTGGTGGTCACCAGCCTGACGCGCCCGCTCAGCGAGCAGCCGGGCAACGCGCACCAGCTCTCCGTGCACCCCGCCGGCATGGCGGTGGACCTGCGCATCAGCCGCGACGCGGAGTGCCGCGCCTGGCTGGAGCGCACGCTGCTGGCGCTGGAGGCCCGGGGGCTGCTGGACGTGACCCGCGAGCGCACCCCGCCGCACTACCACGTGGCGGTGTTCACCGACGCCTACCGCGCCCACGTGGAGCGCATGGCGGAGGATTCCGCCGCCCGCGCGGACGCGGCCGTGCCGCGGGACATCGTGCGCGAGGTCGTGGAGGCCGCGCCCGTGGCCGCCTCGCTTCGCCCGGAGCCGAAGGGCCCCGCCGCCGCCGCTTCCGCCCGCCTGGCGCCCGCGCGCAGGGGCGACGACGACTCCGACGCCTGGGCGTTCCTGACCGTGGTCACGCTGTTCGGCATCGCGGCGGCGGCGCGGATCCGGCGGAAGAGGTGGCTGGCGCGCACCGCCTGACGCGCCCGAAGGGACTGTGAGCGAGGGGAGCACCCGATCCGGGTGCTCCCCTTCGTTTTGTCGTTGCGCCGTAAAGGTTTACGCCGTGCGTCAACTCGCACGGAGTTTCCGTTGACCGCGCTCTCCGAGGTGCCTACCATCCGATTGCGGGCCGTTTTTGCGGCACGCGGCGGAACCCTGGGAGAAAGCGGAGGCCAGCATGACGTGCGTCAAGGATCCCTACCCCTGCGACGTCCACGAGTACGCGCTCACGGGACCACAGGTGGAGCCGGAGGCGAGCTTCTGGAATCACTGCCCCCACCTCCGGCTCATCTCCATCGACGAGCTCACCGCCATCACCGACGCGGAGGGCACCTGCGGCTACTTTCCGCCCTATCCGGACCCCTGCACGCCGGAGGGCGAGGCCAGGATCAAGGAGGAGATGGACGAGCTGCTCAAGCTGCAGGATGCCCGGGACGATCCCTGCCGGCTGGAGAATCCCTGCCCCGACAAGCCGCTGCTGACCGAGTGGCCGTGCGAGCCGGTCTGCGACCTCCCCTCCGCCATCGGCTGCCGCGCGGAGATCAGCCGCTTCTTCGACCTGTATCCCCCGGCGCTGGGCGCGGTGCAGGCGCTGCGGCTGCCGGGGCAGCGCACCATCCGCACCGGCAGGGGAATGGCGCGCGCCGTGGAATCCGAGACGCCGGGCCTCTTCCACCGCCATGCGCTGAACTACCTGATCACCACGCGCTCCTGGTCGCCGCCGCGGCAGGCGCTGATCTGGGCGGCCCTGGACGTGGCCATCGCCAGCGCGCTGCAGGCGGCGTGGTACTACAAGTGGCTCAGCGACCGGCCGCTCACCTCGCGCCGCGAGCGCCCCATCGAGTACTCCGACCGCAACGGCAGCGGCCTCACGGTGCTCTTCGACCGGCCGGACGAGCTGAACCCGATGTACATCACCTGCCCGGACGCGCGCCTGTGCGCCGATCCTCCCGGCTACAGCCCGGGCACGCCGCGCCACCCGGCGTACCCGTCGGGCCACAGCACGTACGCCGGCGCCGCCACCACCATCCTGGGCTACTTCTTCGGCAACGACTGGACGCCGGGGTTCCTGCGGCAGTGCCAGGGCAGCTCCATGATCGGTGAGGAGCTGCGCAACATGGCGGACAACATCGGCATGGGCCGGCTGTGGGCCGGCATCCACTGGCGTTCCGACCACGAGGCCGGGCTCAAGCTGGGCCAGGTGGTGGGCTGCCTGGTGCTGCGCCAGCTCGCCAGCATCTGCGACGGCAACTTCGTCCTCTGCCCGCCGTTCCCGTGCATGCGCGCCCAGTGCACCTGCGACGACGCGTGCGACTGCCCGGACGATCCGCCCACGCCGTGCAAGGACCTGAAGGAGATGGCGTGGAAGTGCCGCGAGACGTGCGTCCCGTGCGCGCCGTCCAAGCACGAGGTGCCGCCGCCGTGCCCGCCGCGTCCGGAAGCCGCCGCGGGGGCGGCCGCGGACCTGCGCGGCGTGCAGCAGGGCGCGCTGAGCAATGCGGAGCGTGCGCGCCTGCAGCCCGCGCAGCCCGCCGCCGGCCCGGACCCCGCGTCCAGCCAGCCGCAGGCGGTGGACGCCCGCAGCGTGCAGCAGGGCGGCCGCTGACGCGCGTGCGTCCGGCGCAGCGCCAGGGCACCCGGTCGGGAGGGAGCATCCACAGGGGATGCTCCCTCTCTTTTTTCGCCATCCGCTGCGGGTAAATCCCTCCACCGTGGTTGCAGCCGCTCCCGCACGCCGGTTAGCTTGGAACGCCGGGAGACACGAATCTCCCGCAGTTCTCTGCGTCCTCTGCGTCTCTGCGTGAGCTTTCCAAAGACCCGGGTAGATAGATGGCCGACCAGATCCGCGTCCGCTTTGCCCCCAGCCCCACCGGCTACCTGCACGTGGGCGGCGCCCGCACCGCGCTGTTCAACTGGCTGTACGCCCGCAAGCACGGGGGCGTGTTCGTGCTGCGCATCGAGGACACGGACCGCGAGCGCTCCACCGACGAGTCCACCCGCACCATCCTGGAGGGGATGACCTGGCTGGGGCTGCACTGGGACGAGGGCCCCTTCCACCAGGCGGACGGCTTTCCCCGCCACAAGGCGGACGCGCACCGGCTGGTGGAGAACGGCACCGGCTACCGCTGCTTCTGCACCCCCGAGCACCTGCAGGCCAGGCGCGAGGCGATGGGGGCCGAATACCGCTACGACCGCGCCTGCGCCGCCATCCCCCGCGCGGAGAGCGACCGCCGCGCGGAGGCCGGCGAGCCGTTCACCATCCGCTTCCGCGTGCCGGAGGGGACCACGGAGTGGGACGACGTGGTGCACGGCGAGACGCGCTTCAACAACGAGAGCATCGAGGACTTCATCGTCCTGCGCACGGACGGCACGCCCATCTACAACCTGGCGGTGGTCAGCGACGACATCGAGATGCGCGTGACCCACGTCATACGCGGGGACGACCACATCCCCAACACGCCCAAGCAGATCCTGCTCTACCGCGCGCTGGGGGCCGCGGTGCCCACCTTCGGGCACCTGCCCATGATCCTGGGCGCGGACGGCCGCAAGCTCTCCAAGCGGCACGGCGCCACGGCGGTCGGGGACTACGCCCAGCTCGGCGTCCTGCCGGAAGCGCTGGCCAACTTCCTGGCGCTGCTGGGGTGGAACCCCGGCGACGAGCGCGAGGTGATGGAGATGCCGGAGCTGATCGAGGCGTTCACCCTGGAGCGCATCAACAAGAAGAGCGCCGTCTTCGACACGGAGAAGCTCTTCTGGATGAACGGGCAGTACCTGGCCCGCAAGCCCACGGAGGACGTGCTGGCGCTGGTCGCCCCGCTCTTCGTCGCCGAGGGGCTGATGACGGAGGCGGAGGTCGCGGAGCGGCGCGACTGGCTGCTGGGGCTGCTGGAGCTGCTCAAGGTACGCGCCCGCAGCACGCTGGAGATCCCGAAGCTGGCGCGGCCGTACCTGGCGGATTCCGTGGAGTACGAGCCGGACGCGGTGGCCAAGCACTGGAAGGACCCCGCCGCGGTGCAGGGCCAGCTCGAGGGCACGGCGCGCGCGCTGGCGGCGGTGGAGCCGTGGGAGCCCGCGGGGCTGGAGGCGGCGCTGCGCGGGCACGCGGAGGCGGCGGGCATCGGCTTCGGCAAGGTGGTGCACCCGCTGCGCCTGGCCGTGACGGGGCAGGCCAACAGCCCCGGCATCCACGACGTATTGCACGTCCTGGGGCGCGAGACGGCCTTGCGCCGCATCGAAAAGGCGCGGGAATGGCTCGGGCGTACGGCAGCGTACACAAATGGTTGACTTTCACCGGGTGGGCGCCTAAGTTGCGCTCCTGAGCCGGGTAAGGCCAGAAACAGACCGCGCTACCTGGACTTTTCGGCCGTATGGCGGGGCAGGGACGGGGAAGGGGGGACGGCAGCCATGACGCACGCCGTCCCCGCGCAGGTTATGGGTCACCACGACAGACCCGGCTCCCGCGCAGGAGCCGGGGACCCTCGAAGGAACGCGGCGGCGTTCCGGGCGGAGGCAGACATGCCTGAGGTACTTTCCAAGATCGAGCGCAGGATCCTGAACTACCTTGTGGACTACCTCAAGGAGAACACGTACCAGCCGAGCATCCGCGAGATCGGCAAACGGTTCGGGATCAAGAGCACCAAGACCGTGTCGGAGCACCTGCAGTCGCTCGCGGACAAGGGGTACATCGAGCGCGACGCGTCGCGCTCGCGCGGGGTCAAGATCCTGGGAATGAACCTGGCCCCGGGCGCGCTGAGCGTGCCGCTGTACGGACGCATCGCCGCGGGGGTGCCCGCGCTGCTGCGCGACGACGTGCGCGAGGAGTTCGAGGTGGACCGCAAGCTGGTGGGCAGCGCGGACGCCTTCTTCCTGGAGGTCAAGGGCGACAGCATGGAGGGGATGGGCATCCGTCCCGGAGACCTGGCGCTGGTGGAGCCGGCGGACGAGGACTCCATCGAGAACGGCGAGATCGTGGCCGCGCGGGTGGACGGCGACGCCACGGTCAAGCGCTACTTTGCCAACGGCGGCAAGGTGGTGCTGGAGCCGGCCAACCCCAACTACGCGCCCATCCTGGTGCACGAGCACAACGACTTCGCGGTGCTCGGGCGGGTGGCCGGCCTCTTCCGCCGCTTTACCCGCGACCACACCCAGGCCATCGTCACCGGCGCGCACTGAGCCGCGACACACGTGACGACGCATGAAGCCCCTCCCCCGACCGCGGGGGAGGGGCTTTTGCGTTGGCGGGAATCTGTGCGCCGGGCGGAGTGCCTTCCGTGGGCGGAGACCCCCTCCCCGCTCGTTCCTCGCTGCCCCTCCCCCAACTTCGGGGGAGGGGCGATTTTCTTTCGCGGTGTCCCGTCCCTCTTGTCATCCTGAGGGAGGCGCCGCACAGTACCGTGCATTCACGCGGAATCCTGGCGCCGACCGAAGGATCTTGCCCGCGCATGCGCACGGCCCCGCCGCCCGCACCCGAGCCCGCCCGCACCCACGCGATGTCCGACGCCACGCAGCCTTCCACCGACCCTGAGCAGGCCGAGCATGAGCGGTGGATGCGCCTGGCGCTGGAGCAGGCCGCCGCCGCCGAGGCGCTGGGCGAGGTGCCGGTGGGTGCGGTCATCGTCCGCGCGGGCGAGCTGGTCGCGGCGGGGCACAACCTTACGCACACGCTGCAGGACCCCAGCGCGCACGCGGAGATGGTGGCCATCCGCCGGGCGGCGCAGGCCACGGGGCACTGGCGGCTGCTGGAGTGCACGCTCTACGTCACGCTCGAGCCGTGCACCATGTGCTCGGGCGCCATCGTGCTGGCGCGCATACCCCGGCTGGTGTACGCCGCGCCGGACCCTAAGGCGGGGATGAGCGGGTCGCTGGGCAACCTGGTGCAGGACCCGCGGCTCAACCACCGCGTGGAGCTGGTCACCCGCGTGCTGGGCGATGAGGCCGGCGATGTGCTGCGGGCGTTCTTCCGCGCCCGCCGCCGCAGCCCCACCAACCCGCAGGACACGGCCGGCGGCGAAGGCGGTTGAACTGCGGTCTCACGCGGAGCCGCGGAGGACGCGGAGAACTGCGGAGGAGCGTCTGGCGGGAGGTGATGTCGGGCGCGGCGGGCGGAGGTCCGGCCGGCGGTTGAAACCGCGCCTCCAGAAGCACGAAGTCCGTCTGCGCGGACTGCACGCGGAGATCGGTGAGCGTGGCGATCGTACGGCGCGGGCGGAGAGCATCGGCGGCGGAGCGAAGGCCCGGTTCATGCCGCAAATTCGACGCGCCGGAGTGGGGTCGTGAAGATCGGCCCGGGGCATCCACCTGGAGGTGAGCGATGCGGGTTCGCACCTTCTACTGCTGGGCGCTGGCGGCGCCCGTCCTGCTGCCGCTGCTGGTGGGGCTGCCGCTGGTGCGCCTCGACCTGGACCCGTTCCAGGGCATCGGACAGTTCCTCGTCGGCTCGCTGGCCGTCGCGGGCATCCCGTACGTCATCTTCGCCGGGGCGTTCTTCGTCTGGTCGGAGGACAAGACGGAGACCCAGGTGCGGCACGCCGCCCTTGCCGCCCCCCTGCTGTTTGCCCCGTTCGCGACGGTGTTCTGGAGCGGAATGGCGATGTTCCAGGGCGCGTCGGCGGGGG
The DNA here is from genome assembly GCA_035715345.1 of Longimicrobium sp. Lineage (GTDB taxonomy): Bacteria > Gemmatimonadota > Gemmatimonadetes > Longimicrobiales > Longimicrobiaceae > Longimicrobium. Next base: position 182 of record DASTLD010000466.1, on the reverse strand, counting down.
GGCCGATGCTGATGGGCCTGGCGATGTTCGTCCTGATCTTCGGCTACTTCTACGTGTTCCTGGGCCTGGCCGCCCACCACGTCCTGCGCCGGCGGCTCATCCCCGCCTGACCGCCGGACGCATCGCCGAGTCTCCTGCTGGCTCTGGAACTGAAGGTTACAGGTTACAGGGAACAGGTTACA
>DASTLD010000465.1:0-11341 GCA_035715345.1 Longimicrobium sp. | reverse complement strand
GAAGCGCTCGGCCGCCTCCAGGTCCGGCGCGTACACGCAGGCCTCCAGGATCTCTCGCGCGCGCATGCGTGGGTCAGTGGAAGACGACGGCGGCGGGCGCGGTGACCCGCAGCACGGACTGCTGCCGGAAGCGCCGCCGGTACTCCGCCGCGATCTCGCGCAGCGCCGCGTCCGCGCCGGGCGCGCCGGGGTGCAGCACCTCCACCACCAGCGTCTGCTCGCGGACGATGGCGCCGGTGGCGTCGCGCCACTGGCCGTGCGCGTGGTACAGCGTCAGCCCGTCGGGAAAGCGCGGCGTCACCACCTCGCGCACGAAGGCGTCCAGCTCCGCGTCGCCCACGGTGCCGCCGCCGGGGATGCCGCGGCCCAGGTACAGCCGCTCCGCCACCCACTCCTGTCCCGCGGGAGCGGGCGAAGCGGGCACCGGCGCGGGCCGGGCCGCGGGCGCGCAGCCGGCCAGCAGCAGCGCCGCCAGCAACGCGGCGGGGCGGAAGGAGCGCGCGGGCCTCATGCCGCCGCCGGCTGCGGGGCGGGCGGCATGCGCATCCCCGCGCGGTAGACCTCGGACCCGGGGACGGCGCGGAGCGGCCTGGCGAAGGGGCGGTTGTCGGATTCCAGCGCCAGGACGATGGCGTTGCCGGGCAGCGGCACGTCGCGCAGCAGCCCCTCCACCAGCCGCCGCGAGGGGCGGCCCAGGAACACGTCCGTGCTCCACGAGGGGACCACGGCCAGCACGAACAGGGGCTCCTCGGGAAAGCGCCGCACCTCCTTGCGCACCAGGTAGGCGCGCTTGACGCCGCGGCCCACGATGGCGGCGCGCACCTGCGCGAGCTGCGCGTCGTCCAGGCCGTGGGGCAGGAAGCGGTCCTTGTGCGTGAGCGCCTCCGCGCTGCGCTCCCGCTGCGCCTCGTCCACCGCCTCCGCGCACTCCACCTGGCGCGTGTGGTAGGCGATGGCCTCCGTGTCCCTCCCCAGGCGCTCCATCAGGCCGGCGGCCAGCGCGCACGAGGCCAGCGTGTAGCCGTAGTCCAGCGCCATGGCCCGCTCCAGGTGCGCCACCGCCGCCTCGTCGTCCCGCTCCGCCAGCACGCGGCCGGCCAGGAAGTGGATGGAGGCGTCGTCGGGGTGCTGCTCCAGGAAGGCGAGCGCCGGCGGCAGCGCCTCGTCGTCGCCGCGCAGCTCGGCCACCAGCCACAAGTGCTCGCGCGCCTCGTCCACGGGCAGGGGCCCGTCCGCGGCGCGCGCGTCCAGCTCCGCCAATCGTCCGCGCAGCTGGCGCTGGCGCTCGTGCTCGTGCGCCCAGGCCTCGCCCGCCTCGCGGGCCCACTGCGCGCCGAGCCGGGCCGCCAGCGCCTCCGCCCGCTCCCCCAGCAGCGCCTGCGCGGCGGTGGCCCCGGCCGGCGCGGGCTCCACGGGGTCCACCCCCAGCGCCTCCAGGCGGTCCACCAGCGCGGGGTGAGAGTCCCACGCCTGCGTGGGCTGCACCAGCGCCTCCTGCAGCCAGCGGCGCGCGTCCGGCGCCGCCGCGGCGTCCGCGGCCTCGCCGCCCAGCCGCGCGAACAGGTCCTGCGGCGGCCGCTCGCTCTCCGCCGCGCGAGACCACACGGCGGGCCAGAAGGCGTCGCTCAGGTGCCGCGCGCCCACGCGCACGCGGCAGAGCGCGGCGCCCATGGTCGGCGCGCCCACCGCCTCCGCGGCCAGCTCGTCCGCCTCGAACTCCTGCTGCCGCGCCAGCACGGCCGTGTACGCCTCGAAGTAGGGCGCGTACCAGCGGAAGAAGGGGGCAAAGAGGAAGTCGCCGCCCGTCAGGTTGCCCAGCACGTTGGCCCAGGTGGCGCGCAGGCGGTAGATCCACGACCCGAAGCGCCCGTGCGCGCGGCTCACGTGCCCCAGCTCGTGCGCCAGCACCGCGCGCAGCTCGTCCGGCGGCAGCGCCTGCATCAGCGGCAGCCCCAGCCGCAGGTAGTGGCGCGGCCAGCCGAACACGCCCAGCCGCGGCATGTGGGCCACCGCGGCGTTGAAGGCGTCGTCCACCAGCACGCGGTGGATGCGCGGCGCCCGCATGGCGCGGCGCAGCCCGTCCACCTCCGCCCAGAGCGCCGGCGCGTCCGCGCGGCGCAGCTCCAGCCCCGCCGGCGCGGCCACGCGCACCCACAGCGCCCGCGCCACCACCCACAGCAGGCCCAGCACCGGGATGGCCAGCTTGGCCACCAGGTACAGCATGCGCAGGTGCATCAGCAGCCACACGCAGCCGGCCAGGACGCCCAGCAGCAGCAGGACCACCGCGGCCAGGTAGCCGTAGCCCAGCAGCGCCAGGGCGGCCACGCGCGCGCGGTAGCCGCCGGGGTTGCGGCGCGCGTACTCCGCCAGGCGCGGCACCAGGTGGTCGTAGCTGCGGACCGCGGCGGACGAACGGGTGGACATGGGACGGGGGATGCGGGGGTGGGGCGCGGGCTATTTCGCCTGCGCGCGGCCGGCCTCGTGGCGGGCGATGAACTCGTCGACCGTGGTGGCCGCCACCACCCGGCCGATGCCCTCCAGCGGCAGGTCCTCCAGCCGCTTGAAGCGCAGGCACGACTTGCCCAGGTCCGGCTTCCTGCCTGCCCTGGCGAACTCGTCGCGCAGCAGCGCCTCGATGGCCGGGTCCTGGGACGCGCAGACCAGGTAGAGCGCGTAGTTGTTCTTCTGCGCGGCCAGCGCCAGGTATCCCAGCGGCTGGCCGTTGTACGTCTCCGGATAGCGCTCCAGGGGCACCTCGTAGCTGATCATCCCCCAGTTCATCCGCTCCTCGAAGCCGTCCGGCAGGTTGCGCCGCACCACGTCGCGCACCGCGGAGACCACCGCCCGCCGCTCCTCCGGCAGCTCCGCCAGGTACTCCTCCACCGTCGCCGCGCTGCTCGTGGCCATCGCTCTACTCCCGGGTGCGGGTGGTGTCCCGGCCCTCCACGAAGGTGCGCAGGGCCTGGATGCGGAGCGGGGTGCCGTCCGGCTCGAAGATGCGCTCGCGGCCCAGCACGCCGGGCTCCAGCGGCTCCGCCTCGCCGCGCAGCCGCCACTCCTCCCAGCGGCTGCGCTCCGCGACCACGGTAAAGCTCTCCGAGCGCGCGCTGTCGGGCGTGACCACCAGGTTGGTGGCGGTCACCAGGGCCGCGTCGGTCAGCGCGCCCTTCACGTACGGCATGAAGGTGGGCCACAGCCGCCGGGCGAACGCGCGGACGCGCAGCGTGTCGCGCACCGGGAACGGCGCCTCGTATTCGATCTGCAGCGCGGGCGGGTCCTGGCCGTTCTCGAACACCCAGTACTTCACCCGGTAGACGGGCACGCGCTCGCCGTCCGCCAGCACCGCGGTCATGGTGCGGCGGGTGTAGGGGCCGAATTCGCCGATGTGCACCGGCCGGTTGTCGCCCCGCTCGATGCGGAGGTCGCAGCCGGCGAGCAGCGGGGCCAGGAGCAGCAGGGTCAGGAGGCTACGGCGGACCACGGTGGAGCGATCGGGGGAAGAAGGGGGCGGGTGCGCGACAAAGATCGGTGCGCGGGGCGCAGGCTTCAAGGGCCCCCGGGCTTGCCGAACAGCGCCACGTTGCGCGACGGCGATTCCATCGCCCAGCCGTGCCGCTCGGCGATCCAGCGCAGCGTGCGCGGGCGGTAGAAGCTGACGTGCGTGGGGTCGCGGGCGTAGCGCCACCCGGCGAAGTCGCGGCCGTCCTCCAGCACCTCCGTCATCACCGCCAGGATGCCGCCGGGCCGCAGCAGCCCGTCCAGCCGCGCCAGCTCGTCGCCCGGCTCGAAGAAGTGCTCCGCCGTCTCCGTGCAGGTGATGAAATCGTACGTACGCCGCAGCGCCTCCGCGTCCGGCGCGAAGAACGGGTCGTAGACCGCGGTGGGAAAGCCGCGCTCCGCCATCATCATCGCCAGCGCGGGGCCGGGGCCGCAGCCGTAGTCCAGCCCCCGCGCGCCGGGCGCCAGCCGCGCGGCCAGCGGGTCCGCCACGCGCGCCAAAAAGGCGCGGTAGCCGGGGTCCGCCGGGTCGTTGCGGTGCGTGCCGTAGTGCGCCCGCTCCGCCTCCGGCCCCAGCCGGTCCTCCGGCGCCGCGTGCACCAGCCCGCACTCCGCGCAATCGAGGTAGCGCCGTCCGTGCGCCTGCGCAAAGGGGGCGATGCGGGGCGATGCGCAGAGCGGGCACCGCGGCGCCGCGCCCGCCGTGCCGCTCACGGCTGGCGCAGCCGCCGGCGCGCCAGGGCGATGGTCTCGCGCACGGCGGCCACCCACGCCGCGGGAAAGCGCGCCGCGTCCCCCGCCCACTCCTCCACGCTCGCCACCGCGCGGGGAATGCCGTCCGCCTCGTCCACCACGGCGGCGGCCAGGATGCCGCCCATCCGCGGCAGCCGCGCCGCCCACGCCGCGTCCGCCCGCGCGCCGAACTGGGCGGCCAGCACCTCCAGGTCCGGGTGCGGCAGCCGGGCCTCGCGCCGCGCGCGCAGCGCCGCCGCCGCCGCGGGCAGCGCGCCCCAGCGCTCCGCGGCGCCCAGCTCCGCGCACAGCAGCTCCAGGTGGCGCTCCAGCAGCCAGCGCGGCACCCCGCGCGACGACAGCACGCGCCCCAGCCACAGCACCTGCTCCGTGGCGTGCGCCTGGCCCGCGTGGCGCAGGCCCAGCAGCCAGCCGCCGTCGCTGGCGCCGAACAGCCGCGCCCGCGGGCCGAAGCGCTCCGCGTAGTACGGGAACTCCACCAGCGACCCGTCCGCCGCCCGCCGCGCCGCCGCCAGGTCCGCGGGGTCGGCGGACACGGCGTGCTGTCCCGCGAAGGGGTTCAGCGTCTCCGCCAGGGCGGTGCTCATCGCGCGCGGGGGCTGCGGGCCGGCGCGCCCGCCCGCGACAGGCGCGACGAGGCCAGGCCGGTGCGGTCGTGCAGCGCGCTCTCCACCGTGGCGCCGCGGCGCGTGACCTCCAGGATGGTGCGCCAATCCTCCCAGCGCGTCACCTCCACGCTGTCCGCCGCGGTGCCGTGGGCGGACGCGGCCGGGCCCAGCTCCTCCACGTAGCCCGCCACCGTGCCGCGGTAGCTGGTGCCCGCCGCGTAGACGAAGTGGAGCGACTGCACCCGCCGCTCGTCCGACAGCGCGACGGTGATCTCCTCCGCGTCGGCAAAGGTGCCCGCGCGCATGCGGTAGCGGCCGTCGCCCAGCGGCACCATCAGCCGCCGCGCGTCGGCGCGCACCGGCTCGCCCAGCGCGATGCGCTGCCCGGTGCCCACCGTGATCTCGCGGAAGATGGCCACCTGCCCCGGGCGCGGCGCGGGCGGGCCGGTGCGGGCGCACGCGCCCATCGCCGCGGCGAGCAGCAGCAGCGCGGCGGCGGCATGGATCGGGGGATGGGTCGTGCGGATGGCCGGCATCGTCCCTGGCGGTAATGGGTTCCGCACCACGATGCCAACAAGGGAGCGGGGCCGCAACCACCGGGGCCGCGTCCGCGGCGGGGGTCACCGCGGCGGCGGTGGGGTCACTCGTCCGCCGGCGACAGGTGGGTGACGCGCACGGGCAGGCGCTCCGCGAGCGCCTGCGCCACCAGGCTGCGGTGGCAGTGGGCGGGGTCCGCCTCCAGGCACAGCAGGCAGGCGCGGCGGCCGGAGCGCACCAGCTCCGCCAGGGTCTCCAGGTCCGCCTGCGCCTCCGGCGTCCGCAGGTGCTCGCGGAAGACGGCGTGCATCTCCTCGTGCCGGCCCGCGCGGGCGGCGGCGCGGCCCTCCGCGGGCGTGCCCAGCCCGCGCAGGTGCAGGTACTCGATGCCCGCGCCGGCCAGGTTCGCGGCCAGCCTGCTCTTGGCGAACCCCGGCCGCCGCGAGCTGGCGACGGCGCGCACGTCCACCAGCAGGTCGACGCCGGCCTCGCGCAGCGCGTCCAGGAAGCGCGGCACCGTCGCGTTCTCGTAGCCGATCGTGGCCAGGGGATGCATGGGCGGGCTCACAGGCGGGGCTCCACGCGCGCGAACGCCTCCGCGCTGGTGACGACGGGGATCACCTCGAAGTCGACGATGTCCTGCCACTGCGCCATCCACTGGTCCAGGAGCGCGCGGTCGCCGCACTCCATCACCTGGTAGCAGCGGCGCAGGTCGTCCGTTACCCAGCTCTGCACGTACGCCAGCCCCTCCGGCGCCAGCCGCCCGCGGTCGCGGAACCGGCGGTACACCGGCACCGCATCCCCCTCCCGGAAGTGCTCGACGATCATGTACAGCATCGCTGTCTTATAGCAGTGAGGTGATGACGGGCCAGCCCAATCTGTCATCCTGAGGGAGCGCCGCGCGAGCCCCTGCCCTGCGCCAACCTTCGGCGCGACCGAAGGATCTTCTCCGCGTGCCGCGGACGCGGCCCGACGCGCCTGCCTGGCCTTGCAGTCCGCAGGCGGACTTCGTGTTTTCCCAGCCGCGAATTCATTCGCCGGGGGTCGTGCGCCAATGCCTGGCCCGGGCGCATGCAGGCAAGATCCTTCGGTCGGCGCCAGGCATCAGTGCACGCGGAACGCCCGTGAGGCGCCTTCCTCAGGATGACACTCGAGACCCGCTCAGGGCTGCGGGCGCGAGTTCCACATGTCCAGGTGCATGCGCCACCCGGCCGGCTCGCGGCGCCAGACGATGACGTACTTGCCGTGGCTGGGCCCCCACGCCGTGCCGCCGCGCTCGCCGGCGATCTCGTACACGCCGTGGTCGTAGGCATGGCCGCCGTCCACGCGGATCTCCGTGGGCGTGGCGCGGTGGTGGGTGATGCGCTGCCCCGGCGGCAGGGTCCAGTAGCGGCGGATGGCGTCGTGCCCGCGGATCGCCTCCGAGTTGCCGGGGAAGATGACCGCGTCGGCCGTGTACGTCTGCACCATCGCCTCGATGTCGCCGCGCATGTACGCCGCGGAGAACTGGCGCCCCAACTCCTCGATCTGCGCCACGTCCGCCTCCGCCGCCCGCCGCGCGGTGCCCTCCGGGTCGCGCACCACCCGCACCGTGCAGGCGGCGAGCAGCGCGGCACAAAGAACCACGATCACCGGGCGGATCCGGAGCATAGTGCGATCAGGTGCGATCATAGGGCGATGGGAAGCGATGAGAGGTGGTTCGAGTGTGCTCAATCATAGACGCGGGCGGGCACCTTCGCGAACCGCGGCATCGAGCCGCGGTCTCCGTCGGCCTTCAACCTCTTGCCCGGCTGACCCACCCCGGCGCCGAGTCCGTCTGCTGGCGGAGGATCAGGTTGAGCTGCGCGGCGTGGTGCTGCACGTGCCGCAGGTTGTACAGGTGCAGCTCCAGCGTGCTCATCTCCCTGGCTCCAAAGCGGCGCGGGACGCGCGCGGTCTCGTCCGTCAGCGCCTCCATCGCCCGCCGGCACCTGGCGCGGCCATGGTCCAGGTAGCGCTGCAGCTCATCCTTGGTGTACGGCCGCTCCGGCATCACCCCCGCCGGGTCCAGCTCGTCCAGCGTCAACGGCGGCGGCGGCGCGAACCCGTCTTCCGACTCCGACAGGTACAGGTCCAGGAAGAAGAGCGTGTGGAAGACGAGATACCAGAACTCCGGCCGCTGCTCCGGATCCGCCCAGAGCGCGTCCGGGCAGGCGTGCATCGCGTTCTCCAGCGTGTCGATGGCCGCCCCGAACTGCCGCCACAGGACCGTCCCCAACGGCGTCTCCATCCGGATCACCCGCGCAGGTCGCGCACGGCAAAGTCGCGCAGGCCGCCGTACACCTTCGCCAGGTCCTTGACCACCGGCTTGTCGAGGAAGACGTCCCGGAGCGACCTGCCCAGGCGCGGGGCGCCCAGGCGGTCGCTGAGCACGCGGATGGCGCTGTTGTCGTCGCGCGGCCACGTCTCGCGCGCGGCGACCACCAGCTCGTGCATGAAGGCGTCCATGTGCGGCGTGCCGCCCGCGCGGATCAGCGCCTCCACGGGGAGCTGGATGCAGTTCTCGAACGAGGGGGCGCCGGGGCCGTACGGCAGCTCGTACACGTAGTCGAGCAGCAGCGCGTCCGTCTCGCCGCTGTAGGTCCACGCGCTCATGGCCTCCATCTCGTTGCGCATGGACAGGAACGCCCGCCTATCAAAGACGGGCGCCCCGTCGCCGTCCTTGCCCCAGCCGGGGAACACCATGTCCAGGTATCGCCCGGCGTCGTCGTTCCAGTAGCCGTAGCTGGCCACCACCTGCTCGGCCAGCTCCCCGCCCTGGCCCGCGCGGTCGCCGCGGATGAAGAGGAAGCCCACCGGCACGCACAGGCGCTTCAGCCGCGCAACCGCCGGCTCCTCGAGCAGGCGCAGGGAGATCGCGTGGTCGAGCTGCCGCCGCGCGTCTGCCAGTGAGTGCGTCGCGAACATGCGTCCTTTCTCTCGCCTCCGCCGGCCGTTCCCGCGCGTCAGCCCGCCGCGGCGGCAATCACCAGCCGCGCGGCGCCGCGGGCCAGCACGCGCTCGTCCACCGGCGCCAGCCCCGCGGACCGCATCGTATCGCCCACGTCGGTGGACAGCCAGGCGCCCGCGCTCTCCGGCTCGCCCGCGCGCACGAAGCCGCGCACCAGCCGCCGCGGCAGGCCGCCCGGCGGATCGGCCCAGTCCAGCACCGCGGCGCGTCCGCCCGGCGCGAGCGCATTTCGCGCGGCGCCCAGGATGCGCGCGATGCCCGCCGCGCCGATCTCGTGCAGCACGAACGCCAGCAGCACGCGGTCGTACGCGGCCGGCGCGGTGAAGCCGTCCAGCTCCGCGCGCACCGTCTCCGCCCCCGGCGCCCGCCGCGCCGCGAGCCGCAGCGCCGCCCGCGAGCGGTCCACCGCCGTCATCCGCGCGCCGCGCATTACCAGCTTGCGGGTGATGCCGCCCGTGCCGCACCCCAGCTCCAGCACGCGCATCCCCGGCGCGACGGTGATCGCGTCCAGCGCCTGCTCGCGCATGCGGTCCAGCCCGCCCAGCGGCAGGAACAGCGCCGCCGCCGTCAGGTCGTAGACCCGCGCCCACAGCCGGTCCGCGGCGCCCACGCTCCGCCCGCTCAGGCGTGCGCCGCGGCGGCCTCGCCGCTCAGGTACGCGCGGCGCAGCGGCTCGGGAAAGCGCTCGATGGCGTAGCGCAGCATCGTGCGCGGCATGGTGCGGCAGTGCGCGTGCAGGAACTCCTCCTCCGCGGCGCGGTCGCGCTGTCCCACCTCGCGCAGCATCCACCCCACCGCCTTGTGGATCAGGTCCTCACGGTCGTGCAGCAGCATCCCGGCGATGCGCAGCGTCGGCTCGAAGACGCCCTGGCGGATGAAGTGCTGCGTGGCCAGGATCGCGATCCGCCGCTCCCACAGGCTCTCCGAGCGGGCCAGCTCCAGCAGCGGGGCGATGCGGTCCGGCCCCAGGAACGCCCCCACGATCTGGGGAGCGGAGCTGTCGACCAGGTCCCAGTTGTTGATGAACCGCGTGTTCGCCAGGTAGGCGCGGTAGATCTCCTCGCGCGTGGCGGCGTCGCCGCGCGAGAACGCGTCCACGAGCAGCAGCAGCGCCAGCAGCCGCTCCTCGTGCCAGGAGGAGCGGAGCAGCTCAAGGGCATCGGAGACGGGGAGGCCGCGGAACTCCCGCGCCAGCTTCCGCAGCACCGGGACGCGCAGGCCCAGGAACCGGTCGCCCTCGCCGTACTGGCCGGCGCCGGTCTTGAAGTAGCCCTGCAGCACCTTCACATGCCCGGGATCGGCGAGCGCGTGCAGCCGCTCGCGGAGCGCGGGCAGACCGCCGGCGGAGACGGCCTCAGCCATCGACCAGCTTCGCGAGCTTTTTGGGCGCCACGCGGCAGTACGACTCCACCACGTGCTCGCGCAGCTCCCGGTCGCCGATGCGGTCCAGGTCGACGCCGATCCAGCCCTTCACGCCCACGTACGGCGGCACGAAGTAGGTCTCGGGATCGGAGCGGACCAGCACCTCCTGCACGCCGAGGCCCGCACTGCACCACACGGTGCGGCGCCCCTGCCCGTGGTGGTTCCCGGCGGCGGCGTACATCGCGAAGATCTTCTTCCGCACGCGGAAGGTGGGCTCCCCCCACGCCTCCTGCTCCACCGCCTCCGGCAGCGACAGGCAGACCGCGCGCAGCCGCGCGAGGGGGTCAGGCATGGGGACCGCTCCTCTCCGCCGCGGCCGTCATGGTCTCAGCCATCGACGAGGCCCGCCAGCTTCTTCGGCGCGATGCGGCAGTACGACTCCACCACGTGCCCGCGCAGGTCCTCGTCGCTGATGCGCCAGAGGTCGACGCCGATCCAGCCGTTGACGCCCGCGTACGGCGGCACGAAGTAGGTCTCCGGATCGGAGCCGACGAGGAACTCCTGCACGCCGAGCGCGGCGCTCAGCCAGACAGCGTTGCGGCCCTTCCCGTGATGGTTGCCCGCGCTGGCGTACATCGCGAAGATCTTCTTCTTCACGCGGAACGTCGGCTCCCCCCACGCTACCTGCTCCGTCGCTTCCGGCAGCGACAGGCACAGGGCGCGGAGCCGGTCCAGCGGGTCAGCCATGTCGATCCTCCGCGGTGGCATCATGCAAACAGAGGCACAAAACGTGATGCATCCGCCTTCGCCGCCGTCCCGCCCGCAACGGGCCGCGACGTTCGGCGCGAAAGCCATTCCCATCACCCATCCAACCGGAGGCGCGCATGAAGAAGCTCAGGCTGGAGCAGGATGACCTTCGCGTGGAGTCGTTCACGACCGTGGATCCGAGTGCGGGCCTGCGGGGCACGGTGCTGCCGCGCGAAGCGACGTGGGGCACGTGCGACGGCATGGAGACGTGCTACCCCTACAATACGTGCGCGGGGCTCGGCTGCGGAAGCGACCACGGGTCCTGCGGGTGCGGCTGGAGCGAGCGCACGTGCTCCTGGCAGGATACCTGTGACTACACCTGCAACTGCGGCCTGACGTACATGTGCGGCACCGGCGGCGCCACGGACTGCCCGGGGATGACCGACTGCGCGCCGTGGACCGAGGACATCACCTGCTACGGCTCCTGCACGGACCAGGGCTGCACCGCCTGCGGCGCGGTCTGCTGAGCTAGCTTCGCGCCGGCAGACCCCACCACGGTGACACTGCGCGTGGGGTCTGCCGGCGTTCAAATGGATCAGGGGAGTCCCAGGACCAGCTTCAGCCCCGCGTCGATGGATGCCATCACCCGGGTGGGCAGGCGTCCGACGGGCTGGTCGAGGAAAGTTCGATCCAGCGTCATGAGCTGCGTCACGTTCACGACGGACTCCTTCGGAAGTCCCGAGGCTTTCGCCGACACGAGCACATTCCCCGGACCATCCACCAGACGGAGGTTGCTGGTGAGCACCGCCACGAGCACCGTCGCGATACGGCTCCGGTTGAACGAATC
>DASTLD010000464.1:0-16657 GCA_035715345.1 Longimicrobium sp. | reverse complement strand
CGCGATCAGCGCCGCGCGCACCACCTTCCAGCCCACCGCCATCACGCCCATCGCCTCCGCCATCGCGCTCCGCGTGCTCGCCGGGTTCCGCCGCCAGGGACACCCGGAACGGTAGCGGGGCGCGCCGCGTCTGTCACCTGCCTGGAAACAAACGCGGGCGCCCTCGCCGGGGCGCCCGCTTCCATTCTTCCATCACCCGCCGCCGCCTCAGTTGGGCGAGGGCGCAGGTACCGGCGTGGTGCGGACGTCGAACTTCGTGCCCGTCTCGTCCACCTCGATCACGATGTCGCCGTCCCAGCAGGTGCAGTAGATGGCCTTGTCGATGGCGCGGTCCGCCAGGAGCTGCCGCGCGCCGGACATGGTCCAGGCGGTGAAGTGCGGCCGCGTGCCCGTGGTGGCCGCCTCGATCATGGCCACCGCCGCCTCGCGCGGGTGCCCGAACTGGAAGCCGTGGAAGTTGCCCGGCCGCTGCGTCTGGTGCACGCCCGCGGAGATCACCGCGATCTCCGGCGACATCGCCTTCAGGAAGTCCACCGACGTGCCGTTGTGCGAGCCGTGGTGCGACACCTTGTACACGTCCACGTCCAGGCGCCCGTTGTCGTAGCGTGCCAGCACGTTGCGGATCTGCGGGGTGCACTTCGGGTCCTCGTCCTCGCTGTCGCCGGGCAGCAGGAAGGTGGCCTCGCGGTAGGTCACCAGCAGCACCAGCGACCCGTTGTTGCCGTCCTCGCACTCCGGCCGGGCGCCGCCCAGGAAGCGCAGGTCCACGCCCGACGAGGCCGCCAGCTCCGCCAGGAACGGCGGCTGGAACCCGTCGCGCGTGATGCCGGAGTCGCGCACGGCCAGGTAGTTGATGCCCTTCTCGCCCGCGTTGCGCCGGGCGGTGCGGAGCTGCGGAAAGCCGCTGCCCGCCAGGTCGCCGCCGTCCACGAAGTTCTTCACGGCGAAGCGCTCGAACACGCGGTTCAGGTGGCGCGTGTGGTCGATGTGCGGGTGGCTGACGATGACCGTGTGCAGCGTGCGCCCCAGGTCCGCGCGCCGCGCGAAGAACGCGTCCAGGTAGCCCAGCAGGTGGTCGCGGTCGCGGTCGTCGCCCGTCACCTCGCCGCCGGCGTCCACCAGCACGGCGGCGTGCGTGAACTCCAGGAGGATGGACTCCGCCTGGCCCACGTTGATGACGTGCGCCTTCATCTGCGCGGACGCGGTGCCGGCGCACAGGGTGGCGATCAGGGCGGGGACGAGAGATGTGAGCCTGCGCATGGCAATGCCTCCGGGGAGGGAGTGGTCGGGGGATGGGTCCGGGGGGATGACGCCGGCCGTCGCGCGGGGCGCGCGGTGCCGCGGGGGGGGATGCGGCGGGCCGGTGCGCACGCCGGCCCCGTCGATCGGGGCGCGGCCGTGCGTGGGGACGAAGCTAAACGGCCGGGGGCGCGGCCGGAAGGAAATCTCCGTGCTCGTTCCGCACGGCCGCGTGGACGGGCGCCTGCCGCGCGCCTGGCGTGCCCCGCGGGGTCCGCCCGGGCGCGCGGCGGGGAGTCAGGCGCGCTCGTACACCGCGGTGTTGGTGAACTGCTTGCCCTCCACGGTGGCGCCGTGCTGCGTCACCGTCAGGCGGCGGCCGTCCTCGCTGACGACGCGGCTGGCGCGCGCCACCACCTGGTCGCCGCGGCGGAACTCGCTCTCCAGCGTCCGCGCGTCGGCAAAGCGCAGCACGATGCCGTCCGCCCCGGCGCCCACGGGGTACTTCTGCGGCTGGCCGTCGGGCACGCCGATCACCACCTGCTTGGCGCGCTGGCCGGTCTGCACGGTGGCCTCCGCCTCCAGGCGGAGCTGGTTGCCGTCGCGCACCACGCGGTACAGGCCGTCCGCGGGCGGGCCGCCGACCTCGAAGTGGCACTGGTCGGGGCGGATGTGCCACTCGCCGACGAAGTTCTCGGCGGCCTCCGCCCATTCCGGCTGGGTATGCGTCTGGGTGTCGCTCATCGCTGCTCTACGAGGTTGGGGTGGGGAGAACAAATGGTATCACCCCAACCCCGTTCCCGCCAGCATGTGAGCGCCGTCGGCCGGCTCAGTAGGCAACCGGCCGCTCCTCCTCCACGGCAACGACGCGGTACGGCAGCGCCTCGGCCTCGATCTCCCGCAGTAGCCGGGCCTGTTCTCCCGAGTCGCTGGAATGCACGTAGACCATCAGCGCCCCCTGCGAGCGCCGCATCCCCACGCCGTGGATTCCCGCGCGGCCCAGGTACTTGCCGCTGATGCTGTTCTTCACGTCCTCGAGGCTTCGGCTCATGTCGCCATCAGATTCGGATCCGGAGATCACGAAGGACATCGCCAATGTGGTTGGCGATCCCGTAGTTGCCGCCAGGTGGGCCCGCAAAGAAGAGACCGACCGCCTCCGGCCCCTCCTTCCGCACCACGACCGAGCCGCTGTCACCGCCCAGTGCGAACTCCGGGAACGGGGCGATGCGCTCGATGCGGAACTGGTCCTGGAAGAGCGCCACCACCGCGGGATTGTGGTGATCCATACCTACGACCGCGTCGTAGGACTCGTCCGAGACGATCCCCTCCGTGTACCCCGTGGTGCGCCCGTGCTTCCGCACGAGCATCTCTTCCTCCGCGCGCGCAACGCCCGCGATGGGTCCGATGCTGCACACCTCCGGCACGAAGGGCACATCGTCGTTCAGCCTGCCGAGCGCCGCGTCGACCCGGTTCGGGATCGACCCGCCGAGCGCGATCCGGACGTACCGGTGCAGCGTGGCGATCCCGTCCGCCGCCGTTCCCCCGTCACGCGGTCCGGGCTGCCACAACGCGTCGCCGGTGGAGGCGCGGTTCACATCGGCGAAGACGTGGTTGTTGCTGAGGACGAATACGTCGTCTCTGTCCTTCGGATCGCTGGAGCGGCAGAAGCAGCCCAGTGTTCCCGCCGTCACATTCGGGTGGGCCACGCTGATCCCCCCGATGACGGGCCGCTGGCGCTGCTGGCGGGCGAGCGAGCAGGACGGCGTCGCCATCACCAGCGCCGGCGGGGATTCGATGATGTCGGTGGGAATCCCATCGATCTCGCTGGGCAGCCGGTCCGCCTCGCTGATCAGCGCCCGCGGAAGCTTCTGTGTCACGTAGAAGCGCACGGACGGCACCGGCGTCTCCGAGCCGGCCACCCACTTGAGCCCCACACCGACCGCGTGCACGTTCTCGCTGGCCCGCTCCACGGCGGCCGCCATGCTCGTCTCGTAACCCCGCGGAGCGGCCGCGATGGCGATCGGGCGGAGGTACCGCCGGCTGATCGCATGCTTGGCGCTCAGGACATCATCGGGAATGGGCATGGGCGCAACTCCGGATCTAAGGTGGGCCCCGCGATGAATTGCCTGCGCCGTTACGGCCGGCGCCAGGTCCTTGTAGAGATGGACCAGGGCCGGTGGTTTCTCCTTACACGCCCTTCGCCGTCCGGCTGCGTGGCCGGCCGCGACCCGGCCGCGCCGGCGCGGTACCCGCTGGCGTCACTGCGCGGTGCCCGCCCAGCATGTTCGCCAGGAACTGCCCGGTGAAGGAGCGCGGGTTCTCCGCCACCGCCTCCGGTGCGCCCTCGGCCACGACCTCGCCGCCGGCGGGGCCGCCCTCGGGGCCCAGGTCGATGATCCAGTCCGCGGTCTTGATGACGTCCAGGTTGTGCTCGATGACCAGCACCGTGTTGCCGCGGTCCACCAGCCGGTGCAGCACCTCCAGCAGCATCCGCACGTCCTCGAAGTGCAGGCCGGTGGTGGGCTCGTCCAGGATGTAGAAGGTCTGCCCCGTGGCCAGCTTGCTCAGCTCCGTGGCCAGCTTGACGCGCTGCGCCTCGCCGCCGCTGAGCGTGGTGGCGCTCTGGCCCAGGTGGATGTAGCCGAGGCCCACGTCGCTCAGCGTCCGCAGGTGGCGGCGCAGGCGCGGCACCGCCTCGAACAGCTCCAGCGCCTCGTCCACCGTCAGCTCCAGCACGTCCGCGATGGAGTGCCCCTTGTAGAACACCTCCAGCGTCTCGCGGTTGTAGCGCCGCCCGCGGCACACCTCGCACGGCACGTACACGTCCGGCAGGAAGTGCATCTCGATCTTGACCAGCCCGTCGCCCTGGCACGCCTCGCAGCGCCCGCCCTTGACGTTGAACGAGAAGCGCCCGGGCGAGTAGCCGCGCATCTTGCTCTCCGGCAGCTCCGCGAACAGCTCGCGGATGATGGTGAACAGGCCGGTGTACGTCGCGGGGTTCGACCGCGGCGTGCGGCCGATGGGGCTCTGGTCGATGTCGACGATCTTGTCCAGCAGCTCCATGCCGGTGATGCGCGTGTGCTCGCCCGGCACCGTCTTGGCGCGGTAGAACTTGCGCGACAGCGCGCTCCACAGGATGTCGTTGACCAGCGTGCTCTTGCCGCTGCCGCTGACCCCGGTGACGGCCACGAAGCAGCCGAGGGGGATGCGCACGTCCAGGTCGCGCAGGTTGTGCTCGCGCGCGCCCTCGATCACCAGCTCCCTGCCCGGCGCCGGCTCGCGGCGCCGGTCGGGGATGGGGATGCCGCGCTCCCCGCGCAGGTACGCGCCCGTCAGCGACTCGTCCGCGCGCGTGATCTCGTCCACCGTGCCGCGGGCGACCACGCGGCCGCCGTGGCGCCCGGCGCGCGGGCCCAGGTCCAGCACGTAGTCCGCGGCGCGGATGGTGTCCTCGTCGTGCTCCACGACGATCACCGTGTTGCCCAGGTCGCGGAGCTGCTTGAGCGTGTCCAGCAGGCGCTGGTTGTCGCGCTGGTGCAGGCCGATGGAGGGCTCGTCCAGGATGTACAGCACGCCCACCAGCCGCGAGCCGATCTGCGTGGCCAGGCGGATGCGCTGCGCCTCGCCGCCGCTCAGCGTCTCCGCGGACCGGCCCAGCGTCAGGTACTCCAGCCCCACGTTGACCAGGAAGGAGAGCCGCTCGACGACCTCCTTGAGGATGGGTCCCGCGATCTCGCCGGAGATGTGCGGCAGGCTGCCCACCGCGCGGAAGAAGTCCAGCGCCTCCGCCACCGGCATGGCCACCGCGTGGCCGATGGAGCGCCCGCCGATGGTGACCGCCAGGCTCTCCGGCCGCAGGCGCGACCCCCCGCAGTCGCGGCAGGGCAGCGTGGACATGTACTCCTCCAGCGCCTCGCGCACGGCCTCGCTGCTGCTGCTGCGGTAGCGCTGCTCCAGGTCGCCCAGGATGCCGGCCCACTTCAGCTTCTTTCCGCCCGCCGTCTTGCCGTTCCCCTTCGGCTCCGCGCCGTACATCAGCAGGCGGCGCACCTCGTCCGGCAGCTCCTGCCAGGGCGTGTTGAGGTCGAAGCCCACCGCCTGCGCCAGCCCCTCCAGGATGGTGCCGCGCAGCGCGCCCCGCGGCACGCCCCACGGCATCACCACGCCCTCCAGGATGGAGAGCGACGGGTCCGCCAGCAGCAGCTCCGGGTTGGGCTCCTTGCGGGTGCCCAGGCCGCCGCACGCCGGGCAGGCGCCGTAGGGGCTGTTGAAGGAGAACTGCCGCGGCTCCAGCTCGGGGATGTTGATGCCGCACTCCACGCAGGCGTAGTGCTCGGAGTACAGCTCCGCCCGCGGCTCCGGCGCGTCCGGCGTGTGCGCGAACACCTGCACCACCCCGTCCGCCGTGCGCAGCGCCTGCTCCACCCCGTCGGCGATGCGCCCGCGGTTCTCCTCGTCCACCGCGACCTTGCGCTCCACGAAGATGGCGATGTCGTGGTTGGCGCGGCGGGCCAGCGCGGGCGGCTCTTCCAGGCGGTGCACCGCCCCGTCCGTGCGCGCGTGCGTGAAGCCCTTGCGGCGCATCTCCTCGAACAGGTCGCGGAACTCGCCCTTGCGGCCGCGCACCACGGGGGCCAGCACCTCCAGCCAGGTGCCGGCGGGCAGCGCCATGAGGCGGTCGACGATCTGCGTGGCGCTCTGGCGCTCCACGGGCTTGCCGCACTGCGGGCAGTGCGGGGTGCCCACGCGCGCCCAGAGCAGGCGCAGGTAGTCGTAGACCTCCGTCACCGTGCCCACGGTGGAGCGGGGGTTCCGCCCGGCGGTCTTCTGCTCGATGGAGATGGCGGGCGACAGGCCCTCGATGGAGTCGACGTCCGGCTTCTCCATCATCCCCAGGAACTGGCGGGCGTACGCGGAGAGGCTTTCCACGTACCGCCGCTGCCCCTCGGCGTAGATGGTGTCGAACGCCAGCGAGCTCTTGCCGCTGCCGCTGAGCCCCGTGATGACCGTCAGTTGGTCACGCGGGATCTCGACGTCGACGTTCTGGAGGTTGTGCTCGCGGGCACCGCGTACGATCAGGTATTCCTCGGCCATCCGGCCAAGTTAACAGGTGCCACGCACGGCATTCAACCGTCGGGGGTCGGGGATGTGGGGATGCGGGGTGGATGCGGAGGCCTCATCGGCTGATCTCGGCCCCGGCGGTAAGCGGCGGAATGGCCGCATCGAAAGAAAACAAACGGCGTGAAGTAATCCGCTGGGGGAAGAACGCGACCGTTTTCAGCGTCGCCCCGCCGGGGGATCCGGTCGGGTGCTACATCCGTTTATCCTCGATTTTCGATGATTCGCCGGCCGCGGAGCGTGGTGGCGCGGAGTGCGCTGCCGGTGCGGGAGCACGGCGGTCCTGTCAGAAAACAGCCGGTCAGAAGGCGGTGGGATGGTGCGTTGCCTTGATGGAAGGACGAGAGGACGCCGCGGCAGTTCCATACGTTTCACCGTCTCTCCCGAAAAGGCACCCCGGCCGCGAGGCCGGTCCGCAAAGCCAGGAGTCTCTCCCGCTCGGGAGAGATCGTCCGGCTGTCGAAGACAGCACACGTCGGCGCCCCGCCGACGCGTCATCCCACTCCGAAGGAGCCATACCATGCGGCGGTACACATTGTTGTCGGCACTGCTGGTTGCGGGTACCCTGGCGGGCTGCGCGGACGTGGCGGGTCCCGCCGCGGCTGCCGCGCCCCGCTCTCCCGCCCACTCCCTTGCCCCGGGGAACGGGCAGCACGTGGTGGTCTTCAAGGGCAGCGGCATTCCTGCCGGCTTCGCGGCCGAGGTCGCGGCGCTGGGCGGCACGGTGACCTACGAGCACGGCGGGGTGGGCTTCGCCATCGTCAGCGGGCTGGACGAGGCGGCCGCGGCGCAGGTGGGGGCGCTGGGCGGCGTGTCCGGCGTGCAGGCGGACGAGGTGTTCCAGCTCGAGGAGTCCCCGCTGGCGGCGGCCGAGGCCGGCCTGGACCTCGTGGGCCAGAGCCAGGCCGATCCCGCGACCGCGGCGCGCTACGCCTTCCAGTGGAACATGCGGCTGATCAACGCGGACGACGCGTGGGCCGCCGGGAAGCTGGGCTCGCCCGGCGTGACGGTGGCCATCCTGGACTCGGGGCTGGACTACGACGCGCCGGACCTGATCGGGCTGGTGGACCTGTCGCGCTCGGCCTCGTTCGTCCCCTCGGACGACGCGATCACGGCGGCCTACTTTCCCGATCGCCACCCGATCAACGACTACAACGGGCACGGCACCAACGTCGCCACCCAGGTCAGCAGCAAGGCGGTCGCCATTGCCGGCGTGAGCTCGCGCACCACGCTCATCGGCGTCAAGGTGCTGGGGGCGAACAACACCGGCTCGCTCGCCGGCGTGCTGGCGGGGCTCACCTTCGCGGCCGACCAGGGCGCCGACATCGCCAACATGAGCCTGGGCGGCGTCATCGCGAAGGGCCGCGGGGCCCTCGTGGGCCTGATCCACCGCACCCTGGCCTACGCCAACCAGAAGGGAATGCTGATCGTGACCTCGGCCGGCAACGCCCCCATCGACCTGGACCACGACGGCAACAACCTGGTCCTGTACTGCTCGGTGCCGCACGTGCTGTGCGTGTCGTCGGTGGGGCCGGCCACGGGGATGCTGGACCCGGACGCCCCCGCGTTCTACACCAACTTCGGCCGCTCCGCCATCTCGGTGGCCGCCCCCGGCGGCAACGCCGACGCGGCGAACGGCTTCCCGGTCTCGCCCCGTCCCTGGGGCGGCGACTTCGCCTCGCGGGTGTGGTCGCTCTGCGCCAAGTACCGCATCGCGGGCTTTACCGCGACGGGCGCGCCCATCCTGACGCCGTGCGCCGCCGGCAACCGCCTGTACGGCCTGGTCGGCACCAGCCAGGCTGCGCCCCACGTGACCGGCGTGGCCGCCCTGCTCCTCGCCGACGGCTACAGCAACCAGCCGGCGGCGCTCAAGCACGCCATCGAGCAGTCGGCGCTGGACCTGGGCCCCACGGGCACCGACCCGTACTACGGCCGCGGGCGCCTCGACGTGGCGCGGGCGCTCGGCCTGTAGCCTGGGCGGGACCGCTACACTGAAGTCGAACGCGGGCGGATCCCATCCGGGGTCCGCCCGCGTTGCCGTCGCACGGCGCGAGCTTCTACCGGGGAGGCCCCACCCCCCGGCCCCCTCCCCCGCGCCGCACCCGCGCCTGCGCAGCGTGCCGGGACTGGTGCGTGCGGCGCGCGGAGAGGGGGAGACCTGAACTGCACTTCGGCAGGCTCCGCGCGCAGGCCCCAACAACCCTCCCCCAGACTTGGGGGAGGGTGGACGAGTAATGCGAGTCCGGGTGGGGGCGCCTGCCCACGCGCTGATCTCCGAACTCCACACCGGCGCCCGCTTGCAGTCCGCGCAGGAGGTCGCGCCGCTAGGCGCACGATGCCATCGCAAGACGTGCGATGCGGCGCTGCGCGACGGGGAGGGCGTAGGCATCGATTCCCTCCCACGGCACCCAGGCGAAGTCGTCGTAGTGCAGGGCGCGCGGCTCGCCGGAGACGACGGCGCAGCGGACGGCGTGGTAGGTGGCGCGGACGTGCGTGAAGGTGTGGTGGACGACACCGACTTCCTCCCCCGCGCGCACGTGCATGCCGAGGCCCTCGCGGACCGCGCGCTCCGCCGCGTCGGCGACGGGTTCGCCGGGCTCGCGGATGGCGGCGGGGAAGGCCCACATGCCGCCCAGCCGCGCCCGCACCGGCCGCCGCACCAGCAGCACGCGGGCGTCGTGCTCCACCACCGCGACGGCCGTGTCCTCGTGCGGCAGCGGCCTGGCCCGCTTGCGCGCGGGGCGCTCCTCCTGCGTGCCGTTGGCGTACGCCGCGCAGAACCCGCGCACGGGGCAGGCGCCGCACGCCGGCTTCCGCGGCACGCAGATCGTCGCGCCCAGCTCCATCACCGCCTGGTTCAGCTCGCCGGGCCGCTCGCCGCGCACCAAGTCGGACGCCATCGCCCACAGCTTCTCCTCCGCGGGATCGGGGTCGTCCGTCCAGCGGGCGAACACGCGGCGGACGTTGCCATCCACCACCGGCTCCTCGCGCGCGAAGGCGATGGACATCACCGCGCCCGCCGTGTATCGCCCGACGCCGGGAAGCGCGTGGAAGGCGGCCGGGTCGCCGGGGACGGCGCCGCCGTGCCGCTCCGCCACCTCGCGGACGGCGCGGTGGAAGTTGCGGGCGCGCGAGTAGTAGCCCAGCCCCTCCCACGCCTTCAGGACGTCGTCGAGCGGCGCGTCCGCCAGTGCTTGCAGAGTGGGGAAGCGCGCCAGCCAGCGCTCGTAGTATGGCCGGACCGTCTCGACGCGCGTCTGCTGGAGCATGACCTCGGACAGCCAGACGCGGTACGGGTCCGGGTCGCCGCGCCACGGCAGGTCGCGGCGGTGGGCGTCGTACCACGCGAGCAGGCGCGGGCGGAGGGTGGGGGGGAACTGCAAGTGCGTGAGTGCGTGAGTGCGAGAGTGCGAAACGGCCGGCAACGACACTTTGATCCGGGCGTGGCGGGTCGTGGCGCATGCGACGGCGCCCCCACCCGGTCGCGCACCACGCGCCTACCCTCCCCCAAGTCTGGGGGAGGGTTGATGGCTCTCCCCTGCCGGAGATAACCGCGCGGACGAGAGGCGCCTGTCGAGTGCACCAACACGTCCGCATACAGTCCGCGCAGGCGGACTTCGTGTTCTCCCAGCCGCGAAATTCATTCGCCGGGGGGCGGTGGCGCAGGCCTCTGCGGCACGCGCTGGCCTCTCCATGCAGTCCGCGCAGGCGGACTTCGTGCTTCTGGAGGCGCGGTTTCAACCGCCGGCTGGATGCCCGCCGCGCACACCACGTTTCTACTTCCTGCGGCACTCCGCCCGCCACACCCCCGCGCTCGCGACGCGCGCGCTATGCCCACACGCGGATTGGCGCCGCGCCCTCCCGCCCTCCCGCACACACGCCCTCCCGCACTCACGCACTCACGCACTTCACTCCGCCCGCCGCAGCTCCGGGATGCGCAGGGTGATGTAGGCCAGCACCGCCAGCATGGCCGTGGCGCCGATGGCCACGGCGGTCGGGGCGCCGAACCAGCGGGCCAGCGCGCCGGCCTGCAGCGACCCCAGCGGCGCCATGCCGATGAACATGAACACGTAGACGGACATCACCCGCCCGCGCAGCCGGTTGGGCACCCGCGCCTGCAGCAGCGCGTTGATGGACGCATTGTTCAGGATCATCGTGAACCCCACCGCCGCCAGCAGCCCCAGCGACAGCGGGTACGACGGCGACAGCGCGAACGCCAGCAGCAGCACGCAGAACGTGCCGCACGCGCCGATGATCAGCTTGCCGCGCCCGCGCCGCATCCCCCCCGCCGCGAGGGCGATGCCCGCCGTGAAGGCGCCCGCCCCGGACGCGGACAGCATCCACCCCAGCCCCGGCGCGCCCACCCCCAGCACGTCGCGCGCGAAGACGGGCAGCAGCATGGTGAACGGAAAGGCCAGGATGGACATCGCCGCGATCATCCACACCAGCGTGCGCACCAGCCGGTTGCCGCGGATGAACGCCAGCCCCTCGCGCACGTTCTCCCAGGTGGACTGGGTGCGCTCCGGCGCGCGGAAGGGCGGCAGCCGCATCATCAGCAGCCCGGTGACCACGGCCGCGTACGAGACGGAGTTGGCAAAGAAGCACGCCGCGATGCCCAGCGTCCCGATGACCGCGCCCGCCACCGCGGGGCCGACGATGCGCGTGGCGTTGAAGGCCGCGGAGTTGAGCGCGATGGCGTTGGGCAGGTCGTCGCGCCCCACCAGCTCCGCGAAGAACGACTGCCGCGTGGGCACCTCGAACGCGTTGGCGGTGCCCACCAGGAACACCAGCACCAGCAGGATGCCGTAGGTGATGCGGTCCGTGCCCGTCAGCACCGCCAGCACCGTCACGAACACGAAGGCGCAGACCTGCGCCGTCATGATGATGGCCCGCTTGTCGCGCCGGTCCGCCACCACCCCCGCGTAGAGCGTGAACAGGAAGGTGGGCAGCGCGCTCACGGCCGTCACCAGCCCCAGCAGCATCTCCGAGTCCGTCAGCTCCAGCACCAGCCAGCCCTGGGCGGTGGACTGCATCCACGTGCCCGTGAGCGACAGCAGGTGCCCCACGTAGTAGACGCGGAAGTTGCGGTGCCGCAGCGCGGAGAAGGCGCGGCCCCCCGCGGGCTCGTCCGCCCGGACGGGCGCGGGCGGCGGCGCGGCCGCGGCGGGCTGGGAGACGTCCGGCGGGGGCTGCGGGTGCGTGGTTCCTCCGTGCCTGTTCGGTTTGGCTGCGCGGGCGGTTATCTTATCCGGAGCCCCGGTGCCCCGCCACCGGGCCGCGGCTTTCCTCGCGGAAGGGTGCCATGCGCTTTACCCGCTACTCCAAGTACACCGGGAACCTGGCCGACGCGCTGAACCTGGAGGCGCTGCTCGACCACCTCTCGGACTTCCTGCTCCAGAGCGGCTTTGCGGGCGGCTCCTACCAGCACCCGTGGTGGGGCGACTTCGGCGACGACGAGGAGGACCGCTCGCTGGACTCGCTGCGCGACGCCCTGCTGCGCGCGCTGCTGGAGAGCGGGCAGCTCACGCCGGAGATGATCGCGGAGCTGCGCGGGGACTCGCAGGGCGACGAGGAGGTGCAGCGGCAGATCGCGGAGCTGCTGGACCGGCTGATCCAGCGGCTGGTGGAGGAGGGATACCTGAACACCACCCCGGCGCCGCAGATGCCCTCCGGCTACACGGAGGCCACCGGCCGCACCGACGAGGCGCGCGAGGCCTCGCGGCAGGTGGAGTTCTCGCTGACCGGCAAGGGCGTCGACTTCCTGGGATACCGCACCCTGCGGCAGCTGCTGGGGGCCATGGGGCGCTCGTCGTTCGGCAGCCACGACACGCCGCACCTGGCCACGGGGGTGGAGGCGGAGGCGGCCAGCCGGCTCTACGAGTTCGGCGACACGCTGAACCTGGACATCCCCGCCACGCTCAAGAGCGCGCTGGCCCGCGAGGGGCTGGCGGACGACGGCACGCTGGCGCTGGACTATGGCGACCTGCACGTGCACCAGGCGGAGTACCGCTCCAGCTGCGCCACGGTGCTGCTGCTGGACACCAGCCACTCCATGATCCTGTACGGCGAGGACCGCTTCACGCCGGCCAAGAAGGTGGCGCTGGCCCTCTCGCACCTGATCCGCACGCAGGTCCCCGGCGACACGCTGCGGGTGGTGCTGTTCGGCGACACGGCGGAAGAGATCCCGCTGGGGCGGCTGGCGCACGCGCAGGTGGGCCCGTTCCACACCAACACCGCCGCGGGGCTGCAGCTGGCCCGGCGGCTGCTGATGGCGCAGAACAAGGACATGCGCCAGATCGTGATGATCACCGACGGCAAGCCCAGCGCGGTGACCATGCCGGACGGGCGCGTGTACAAGAACCCGATGGGCCTGGACAGCTTCGTCCTGGGCGAGACCTTCCGCGAGGTGGGCGCCTGCCGCAAGTCCGGCATCCTGATCAACACCTTCATGCTGGCGCGCGACCCCGCGCTGATCGCCTTCGTGAACCGCGTCAGCCAGGTGGCGCGCGGCAAGGCGTATTTCACCAGCACCATGACGCTGGGCCAGTACATCATGCGCGACTTCCTGCGCCGCAAGACGCGGCGGGCGGGGTAGGCGAAGATCGGCGCATCCGGCCGGCTGCGGCGCGCCCCCTCCCAGACCCTCCCCCGACTTCGGGGGGAGGGCTTTTTTTCTACCCCGGCGCGGAATCCTGCCGTGCTCCCGGTTTTCTCCGCGGCCTCCGCGGCTCCGCGGGCGTCCACCGCGGTTCGGCGGGTTCGGTGCGGAGGCTTGACCCGGGCACGGGGGATGCAGACGTTTGTCACGATCTGCTACCGCCGACCGTTGCAGGATGGACAAAGATGCCACACCGCACCTTTACCGCGCCGGACGGCCACGCCTGGGACGTGTGGGACGTGGTGCCGCCGCCCGAGGCAGCGAACGGGCACTCCATGCGCTTCCTGCCGTCGGAGATGACCGCCGGCTGGCTCTGCTTCGAGTCGGAGCGCGAGAAGCGCCGCCTGTACCCGCGGCCCGAGGGGTGGGACGAGATGTCCACCGCGGACCTCTGCGCGCTCTGGGAGACGGCGGTCGCGGTCAACGGGCGGACGCCCACCATGGCCGCGGGCGCGCCCCCCGAACGCCGGGCGGAGACCCAGGCCTGACGACGAGCGCGGGGCGCCGGAAAGTTCCGGCGCCCCGCTCGTCTTCGCACGGCGGCGGTCAGAGGATGATGGGCTCCTCCCAGCCGCGCACCGCTCCGCGCCGCCGCCGGCGGTTGCGCATCGCGATCCCCAGCGCCACGCCGACGGCAAAGACGGCGCCCGCGGTGAGCAGCATCCGCGTGGAGTCGAAGCCGCGCGGCGGCACGGACACGATCCCCCGCTCGTCCGCCACGGCCGGCGCGTCCACGTAGCGTCCGTGCCGCGGGACGGCCCGCTCGCGGAAGTCCTGCACCAGCGCCTGCAGCTCGTCGCGGAGCTGCGGCCCGCGCAGCACCGGGCCATGCCCCGTGGCGGCCACCTCCGGCTCCAGCGCCTCCAGCGCGCGCACCGAGAGCTCCGCCGCCTCCCAGTCCTGCGTGTAGTACATGGGCGGGCCGTTCACCTCCGCCCGCTGGCCCACCACGTAGCGCACGGACTCCTGCCGCGTGGTCACGAACGCGTCGCCGGCAATGAGCGCGCGGTCCGCGTCGCGGAAGAGCGAGACGTGGCCGGCGGTGTGGCCGGGCGTGTGGATCCAGCGCCACCCCTCCATGCCCGGCACCGAGCCGTCCACGGGCAGCGGGCGCACCCGGCCGCCCAGGTCGATGGGCCCGCGGGGATAGGCGAAGGACAGCATCGCCATCCCGCCGCCGCCCACCGTGGGGTCGGGCGGGGGATACGGGGACAGGCCGGTGAGGTAGGGCATCTCCAGCGGGTGCGCGTACACCGGCGCGTCCCACAGCTCCGCCAGCTCGCGCACCGCGCCGACGTGGTCGAAGTGCCCGTGCGTCAGGACGATGGCCGCGGGCCGGGCTCCCTGGCCGAAGCGCTCCGCCGCCGCGCGCACGATGCGCGGCGCGGCGCCGTACATCCCCGTGTCCACCAGCACCCAGCCGCGGTCGCCCGCGCCGGTGCGGCCCACCAGGAACAGGTTCACGATGGCGGTGCGCAGGCACCACACGTCCGTGGCCACCACGCCCGGGTCGCCGCCCCCCAGCGTCCGCTCCATCGCCGCTCCCGCGGCGCGCTCCACTGTCGCCGTCATCGCTCGCGCTCTACTCGCTGTCGCTGATCGCTCCCGGCTCGATCGGGGCGGCCCGGGGCTGCAAACGCCACGCCCGCGCGGGGCCGTCGCGGGAACCTTGAGGGCACGCCGGCGGGAGACGATACTGTCCGCTTACGTGCCGCACGCAGGCTCAGCCGCGGAGGATGCCGATGGAGTTCCTGGAAGCCCTTCCCCGCCTGGCGGCGGCGCACGACCAGGGCGTGCTGGTGCCCTTCCTGGGCGCCGGGATGAGCCGCCCCACCTGCCCGGACTGGGCCGCGCTGATCACCCGCCTGGAGGAGCAGGCGGGCGTGGTGGAGCCCGGCGCGCCGAGCGGCCCCGCCGACCTGGTGCGCCGCGGCAACCGCGCGGTCCGCGTGCTCAAGCGGCGCGCCGCGCACGAGTTCCCCGCCGCCATGCGCACCGCGCTGTACGCCGACGGCGAGACCGTCCCCCCGCAGACGTCCGCGCTGGCGGCCATCTGGTGGCCGCTGGTGCTGACCACCAACTACGACGACCTGCTGGTGCGCGCCTACCGCGACGCCCACGAGAAGGAGCGCGACGCGCTGACCGTCGTCGGCCGCTCGCCGGACGACTGCCAGCGAGTGCTCAACGCGCTGTCGTTCACCAGCGGCAGCATCCTGTGGGCGCTGCAGGGCTACCTGGGAGGCAGGCGCACCGGCGGCACGCCGCAGCTCGAGGCGGAGCTGGTGGTGGGGCACGAGGAGTACCGCCGCGTGACGCACACCTCGCAGCACTTCCGCCGCGCGTTCGCGGAGGTGTTCCGGCGGCGGTCGCTGCTGTTCCTGGGCTCCAGCCTGGGCGACGCGTACCTGCTGGACCTGTTCGGCGAGATCCTGGAGTTCTCCGGCGCCAACCCGCTGCCGCACTACGCCATGGTCAGGCGTGGCACGGCGGACGTACGCTTCCTGCGCTCGCGCTTCAACGTGATCGCGCTGGAGTACGAGGACCACGCTCGCGACCTCCCCGACTGGCTGGCACGGCTGCGGGGGGAGATCCACGGCGAGCGCGTGCGGCCGCAGCGCTGGACCTTCGGCGTCGGCTCGCGCGCCACGGAGAAGGAGGGCGTCAAGGAGGACCTGGCCATCATCCGTGGGCCGCTGCCCCCGCCCGGCCCGGGGGAGTGCGCGGCGGTCAGCGCGGGCACGGGCGGGGACCTGATCTGGCTGAGCGTGCCGATGGCGGAGTACGTGCGCGGCGTGTGGCCCGCGGAGGCCAACCGGCAGGGGCGCGGCTTCCAGGTGCCGCACCTGAGCGAGAGCTACGTCCGCGGCTTCACGCGCGAGGACGGCTCCATCATCCCCCTCGTGGCCGTGGTGGCGCGCGCGGACGACAGCGACCGCCGTGACCTGCGCATCGTCAGCGACGCGGCCACCGAGCTGGTCGAATGGGCGGCGGGGCAGGGATACGGGCTGCTGCGCATGCAGCTCCTGGCGTCCGGCAAGACGCGGCACTTCCCGTCGCGCTTCAGCCTGGCGGAGACGGTGCGCGCGTTCGGCCGGTGGCGCCGCGGCTCGGGATCGGCCATGCGGCTGGCCATCCACCTGGTCGACCCCAGCGCGCTGTTCGAGGTGGCGACGGGGCGGCTGGACGTGGTTGAGCTGCTGACCTGCGACGACGTGCGCTTCTGGGTGGAGGTGGTGGACGGCGCGCGGGTGCTGGAGCGCGAGCTGGTCTTCGCGCCCGTGGATAAGGAGGTGGGGGAGATCGGGGGCGACTTCGAGCTGCCGGCGGACCAGTGGCTGTTCGAGGTGCAGCCGCGGCCGCGCCCCGATTCCCGCCCCGCGCTGCTGGCGAAGGCGGGCGATCAGGACCTGCTGGCCGCGGGCGTCATCTCCGGCGCCACGCTGCGGTTCCTCTCCGTCCGCTCCCAGCGCGGCGAATAGCCCGCGAAACGACGCCGGCCGCGCGGAAAGCTCCGCGCGGCCGGCGTCGTGTCGTGTTCTCGGCGAAGCTCAGCCCGGGCGCGGTCCGCTGCGCCCGCGGCCACCGCGGCGGCGGCGCCGCTGGCCGGAGCCGGGCGCCTCGCCGCCGCTGGCCACGCCGGCG
>DASTLD010000463.1:0-10292 GCA_035715345.1 Longimicrobium sp. | reverse complement strand
GTGGCCCACAGCCGCACGCTGTCCGCGCCGAAGAAGTAGCTCATCAGCAGCCGCACGTGGTCCGGCGCGCCGCCGATGTTGTCGCGCAGGTCGATGATGACGGCGTCCGTGCCGGCCAGGAACGCCATCGCGGCCGCCGCGGTCTCTCCCGGCGCCGCCCGCGCGCAGGCGCTGGACCGCGCCGCGCAGCAGCAGGTGGTGGACAGCGTCGCCGCGGTGCTCCGCGCGCGATACGTGGACGAGGACGCCGCCGTCCGCGTGGGCGCGCGGCTGCGCGAGCGCCTGGCCGCCGGCGCCTACGCGGGCGATACGCTGCCCGCCGCGTTCGCCGGCGCGCTCACGCGCGACATGTACGCGGTCAGCCAGGACCTGCACATGCGGCTGAGCTACGAGCCCACCCGCGAGTTCGCGCTGTCGCCCGGCGCGGCGCAGCAGGGCCCCGCGGCGGGCGGCGTGGTCCGCACCGCGCGCATCGACCCGCGCGACTCCGTGACCATCGCCCGCGCCAACTTCGGGTACGCGCGCGTGGAGCGGCTGCCGGGCAACGTGGGCTATCTCAAGCTCGACGAGTTCCAGCCGCTGGACTATGCCCGAGATGCCGCCACGGCGGCCATGGCGTTCCTGGCCCACAGCGACGCGGTCATCATCGACCTGCGCGACAACCACGGCGGCGCGCCGGACCACGTTCGGCTGCTGCTGAGCTACTTCTTCGGCGCGGACAGCGTGCGGCTGTGGGCCACGGGCAACGAGCGGCTGGGCATACGCCACGAGTACTGGAGCCTGGCCTCGCTCCCCGGGCGGCGGCTGGACGGGGCGGACCTGTACGTGCTGACCAGCGGCCGCACCGCATCGTCGGCCGAGACTTTCTCGTACGTAACGCGGCACTCCGGGCGCGGCACGCTGGTCGGCGAGCGCACCGCGGGCGCGGGCATCGGCGGGGCGCGGCTGTCGGTGGGCCACGGGCTGGCGCTGTTCGTCCCGCAGTTCCAGATGCTCACGGGGCCCGGCTTCGAGCGCAGCGGCGTGGCCCCGGACGTCGCGCTGCCGGAGGATGACGCGCTCGCCGCGGCGCACACGATGGCCCTGCGCCGCCTGGTGGACCGCGGCGGGGACGAGGCGGTCCAGCGCGAGCGGCGGTGGGCGCTGGAGGCGATGGATGCCGCGACGCCTTCGGCGCCGGCCGCGGCGGAGCTGGAGCGCTACACGGGTGCGTACGGCGCCCGGCGGGCGGCGGTGCGGGACGGCGGCCTCGTGCTGCTCTCCGCCAACGGCTTCGAGACGCGCCTGGTTCCCGTGGCGGAGCACGTCTTCCAGGCCGGCGAGACGACGCGCGTGCGCTTCGAGCCCGGTGTCGGCGGCAGCATTGCCGCGCTGGTGGTGGAGCAGAGCAGCGGCCGGAGCACCCGCGCCGAGCGCGTCGCGGAGACTGCCGCCACCGGATCATAGGAGCCACGGGGTGCGCCGGGCGGGCTTCTACCCCGGATGCCCCACCCCCCGGCCCCCTCCCCCCGCGCCGCACGTCGGCCGGCGCACGCCACAGGTCCCGTGCGCGCGGCGCGTGGAAAGGGGGAGAACATCAGCGTAGAGCCGCGCGTGCGCGCAGGGGTCCGAAGCCGCGGCGAACCCGTCGGCGAAGGCCGACATCACGTTTTCACAGCCGCGATTTCAATCGCCGGGGCCCCCGCGCCGGCGCCGGGTCACTTTCGCTGCCCTCTGCCGCGAGACCGGCCCCGCGGCACGCGGGCAAGATTCTTCGGTCGCGCCCGGAGGGCAGCGCGGAGGTCGGGTCCGGTGCGGCGCTCCCTCAGAATGACAAACGGGGCGCCGCACCGTAATTGGTGCGGCACCGGAGGGGACGCGGGCGCTCGCGTGACGGCGACGAGAGCGAACCGGAAAAGGAATTGTGATACGCGAAATCCGCCGATCTGCAACAGGTCGTGCAGGATGCGCGAGACGGGGAGCGTGGGCCGGCGGCCGGCGCTCCCCGCAAGCGTTTGCGGCGCAACGCGTTGTGTCCGGCGTGCACGTCGGGAACAGATGATGCCCCACCCGGGGTACGGGACTCGTCCTCCCTTCGCGGCCGCAGGCCCGCCGGAAGTGCCATCGCTGCAAACGTTTGAATCAGTTGACACTTCCGCGCGGACGGCCTAGCTTGCCTGCTTCCGCCATCAAACTTCTCGGCGTTCGCCGCGCGGCGCTCCGGCCACCGCGCTCTGGATCACCCGTCGTTCCGCTCTCATGCCGCAATCCCGCTGGACGCTGATGCTCGTCCCGCACGACAACGAGCGGGTCCGCTCGTTCCAGGTGTCGGGCCGGAGCATCCGCACCGCGCTCTGGTCCGTGGCGCTGGGCGTCGTGCTGCTGGGCACGTTCACCATCGCCTTCTTTGCCAAGCAGTCGCAGCACCTGCAGGCCCAGGCGCTCCGCCGCGAGAACGAGCTGCTGGCCGACGAGGTGGAGGACATGCGCAGGCAGATGGCCGCGCTGGACCGCTCCATCGCCCAGCTCTCCAAGAAGGACGAGGAGTACCGCGTGATCGCGGGACTGCCGGAGATTGACCCCGACGTGCGCCGCGCCGGCATCGGCGGCCCGGGCACCGGCGGCGGCTCCCCCGCCCTCGCCAAGCTCAACCCCGGCGCCGGCGCCAGGGTCGAGGCCACCGAGCAGGACCTGGGCGCGCTGACCCGCCGCGCGGCGCTGCTGCGCGCCAGCATGGACGAGGCGCTGTCGCAGATCGAGCGCAACAAGGAGCGGATGGCCAGCACGCCCACCATCCTTCCCGCCGACGGGCACCTCTCCAGCCTGTTCAGCGCCGGCCGCTACCACCCGGTGCTCCGCATCACCCGGCCGCACAAGGGCATCGACATCGCCGCGCGCGTGGGCGAGCCCATCCAGGCGGCGGCGCGCGGGCGCGTGGTGTTCGCGGGCAACCGCGCCAACGGCTACGGCAAGATGGTGGAGATCGACCACGGCTTCGGCTACGTGACGCGCTACGCGCACGCCAGCCGCCTGCTGGTCAGCACCGGCCAGACCGTCAAGCGCGGCGACGTGATCGCCGAGGTGGGCGCCACCGGCCTGACCAGCGGGCCGCACCTGCACTACGAGGTGGAGGTCAACGGCCGCCAGGTGGACCCCATGAACTTCGTGATCGGCGACGCGGTGCCCTGACACGGGCCCGCGAGCAGGGACTTGCCAGGAGCGCCCCCGGGGCGCTCCTTTTCTATTGTGCAGACGATGCTGACCTTCCTGCTGGCGCTGGCCCTCTCGCCCGGCGACAGCGTTCCCCGCCCCTCCGCCGCGGCCGCGCCCCCGGCCGTGGTGGTGCACCGCCAGCCGGCGCTGCCCATCGTGGCGCTGCGCCTGTCGCTGGCCGCCGACGACCCGCCCGGCTTCGCGGGCGCGGGCCACCTGATCCAGCACCTCCACCTCCCCGCCCTGGAGGAGCGCGTGGCGCGCGTGGGCGGCCGCGTGCAGGCCGTGCGCACCAGCGACGCGGTGGTCTACACCGTCGTGGGCCCCGCCGCGGAGCTGGACTACCTGGCGCAGACGCTGCTGGCCGCCCTGCGCGCGCCGCGCCCGCAGGAGGCGGAGCGGCTGCGCGCGCTGAACGCGCTCGCGCAGGAGCGCGGGGCCGAGCGCGAGATCGCCGCGTCGTACGTGCGCGCGGCGCTGCGGGCCAGGCTCTTTCCCGACGACCTGCCCGCCACCGGCAGCGACGCCGCGGCCGCGCTGCTGGTGGACGCGCCGCTGGACCGCGTGTGGGCGGGGATGTACGACCCCGCGCGCCTGAACGTGGTGGCCGTGGGCGACGTGGAGCTGGCGGACGTGCAGCGCGCCTTCCGCGCGGTGCCGGAGCGCTCCGATGCTGCCGCGTCGGAAGAGGCGGACACGGTGCGGGCCTACGCGGTGGACCAGCCGCAGGCCACCCGCGCCTGGATCGGCCGCGCCTGGTCGGCGGGGGACGAGGACGCCGCCGCGCTGACCGTCACCGCGCGCCTGCTGCGCAACCGCCTGCGCCGATCCATGACGCGCTCCGCCGTGGACGTGGAGCACTGGTGGACGCACCACGGCCAGGCGATGGCGCTGGTCGTCGCTACGCCCGACACGCTGCTCCCCGTGGCGCGGCGCACGGTGGCGGGTGCGCTGGCCACGCTGCGCGACAACCTGGACGAGCGCCTGGTGCGCGACGCGGCCGCAGCGGTGCGGCGCGACCTGCTGTTCTACGCGCGCACGCCGGAGCGCATGGCGGAGGTGCTGGGCGCCTTCGCGGACCGCGGGGGGCAGCCCGACGACGCGCAGCGCTTCTTCGCGGCGCTGGGGCGGGTGACGGAGGAGGACGTGCGCGCGCTGCTGGAGGCCATGATCGCCCAGGAGGCGGCCGCCATCGAGGTGCCCCCCCAGCGCCTGGATCCCGGCCGATGACGCGCTTCATCACCCTGGCCGTGGCGATGCTGGCCGCGCTCACGCCCGGCGCGGCGCGCGCGCAGGACCGCGTGTACGTGCGCCCGGAGCCCGGCACGCCGGTGGTCGCGGCGGAGATCCTGATCGCGGTGGGCCCCGCGGACGAGCCGGAGGAGCACGCCGGCATCACCTACCTGACCGCGCGCAGCGTGACGGCGCCGGTGCGCGGGGTGCTGGACTCGCTGGGCGCGCACCTGGAGGTGGACCAGCAGAAGGACGCCGTCTCCTTTACCGTCATCGCATCGCCCGACAACTGGGAAGAGGCGGCGCGCACGCTGCTGGTGGCCATCTTCCGCGACCCCGTGGACAGCCTGGCCACCGTGCGCCAGCGGGCCGCCACCGTGGCGGAGCTGACCGCGCGCGAGGCCAGCCCCTCCGACGCGCTGGCGCGCGAGGTGGACGCGGCGCTGTTCGGCGCGGACCACGCCTGGGGCCGCCCCGCTGTGGGCACCGCGGAGTCCGTCGGGCGGCTGACAGTGGACCAGGTGGACCTCTTCCTCCGCCGCTACTTCACCTCCGAGCGCGCGGTCATCGCCATCGTGGGGCCGGTGGAGCCGGACGCGGGCGAGGCGCTGGCCGGCTACATGGAGCCCGGGCCGCTCAGCCGCCCGCGCGTGGGCGGCGCGGAGCCGGCGGACGAGCCGGTGCACCGCGAGTACGACGCCATCACCGCCTGGGTGGCCGCGGTCTACCCGGTGGGCGTGGACGCGGACGAGGAGGCGCTGCGCATGCTCGCGGAGCTGGCGCTGGAGCGCGTGTCGTTCGGCCCCGCGCGGCGGCAGGTGTACGACGCGCGGGCCACGGTGGTGCGCCACGCCGCGGGCGGCGAGCTGCGCCTGGAGATGGTGGTTCCCCCGCGCGAGGCGGAGCAGTGGGGCCAGCGCCTGCACGACGCCGTGGCCGCCTACGCGGGCGAGGAGCTGGGCGCGCCGCTGTTCGCGGACCGGCTGCGGCGCCACCGCGGCGCGCGGCTGCTGGCGCTGGAGAGCCCCGAGGCGCGGGCCCGCGCCCTGGCGCGGCAGACGCTGCTGGGCGCGCGCGCGCCGCGCCTGCCGGACCCGGACACGCTCACCCCCGCGCGCCTGCGCGGCGCCGCCCGCGCGCTGGGCGACCCCGTGCTGGTGTTCCTGGGCCCGTTCGAGGAAGACGAGGGAGACGGGGAGGAGGAGGGATCATGATCGGCTGGCAGATCCTGCTCGCCATGCTGCGGCTGCTGGAGGTGCTGATCATCGTCCGCGTGATCCTGTCGTGGGTGGCCGGCCCCTACTCGCGGCAGCCGCTGGTGCAGGCGGTGCGCACCGTCACCGATCCCATCGTGCGTCCCATCCAGGGCCTGCTGCCGCCGCTGGGGGGATTCGACTTCTCGCCCATCGTGGCCATCGTGATCCTGCACGTGCTGCAGCAGGTGGTCGCGCGGCAGATGCTGTACGCGTGAACTGCAGGTTACAGGTTACAGGGGACAGGTTACAGCCAGCCGCATCGCCGCCGTTGCAGGCTGTACCCTGTAACCTGTCCCCTGTAACCTGCAGTTGACGGTCCGCCCCCGCGCGTTTACCCTTCGAATCCGCACTCCGGTTCGCGCCACTCCGCGCGGCCACCTCTCCGCACCACCCCACATCGCAGGACCCTCCTCATGGGCATCCGCAACTACGGCGTGCTGAAAGGCCGCATCGACGAGTGCCGCCAGGAGCGCGACGACCGCGCCCCGCACTACGAGATCCACGCGCGCGCGGCCGCGCAGGATTTCCGCGTCTCCATCAACGTCCTCTCCTCCGATCCCGGCCGGCCGGAGCTGCTGGCGTTCGTCGACGACGACTTCCGGCACCCCATCACCCAGCGGCTTGCGGGGCTGGACGAGGGATACCACCGCGCGGACCGGCAGTACGGCCTGGCGGTGGACTACGTGCGCGGGGGGATGGTGGACCGGGAGCGGATGCGCGTCATCCCCCACGACCGGCCCGGCGCGGACAACGACCTGAACGACAAGCTGCACGCCCTGCTGCGGCGCGCCATCGACGACCCGGACGTGGAGGTGTACGCGTTCGGCAGCCGCTGGGGCCCGGAGCACCGCGACCGCGACGCCGTGTTCCGCTTCCTGCCCGGCAACGGCGTGCACGACATCCACATGAACCAGGGCACGCCGGAGCGCAGCCACCACGCGCGCGACAACGGCGTGTGGCAGGACGGCGCCCTGTTCGTGCACTTCCGCGACGAGGGGCGCTGGGCCGCGGTGTTCCTGGCCTTCCAGACGCAGTCGTGGGAGACGGATGACACCACCGGCCACCCGCGCGCGGGCGATCGCTCGGAGCACGGCCGACGCGGACACGATGACCGCCAGCCCGCGGGCCGCCACGATCCGCGCCACTCGCCGCCGCGCGAGGCGCGCCCGGCGCCCAAGCGCGTCAAGGTGGGCGAGGGCGTGCGCATCGTAGCGGCGGAGATCAACCCCGCCGGGGACGACCGCGGCCTGGAGACGGTGACGCTGCACAACACGTCGCCGCGGCCGGTCAGCATCCACGGCTGGGCCATCGACAACGGCGAGGACGCGCGGCACCCGCTGGAGGGCGTGCTGGCGCCGGACGCGCGCCTGGTGGTGCGCCTGCCGGTGGACGTCGCCCTCGGCAACCGCGGCGGCGTCATCGCCCTGCTCGACGCCACCGGCCGCCCCGTGGACGGCGTCACCTACACCCGCGACCACGCCCGCGACGAAGGCCGCCTGGTCAGGTTCTAGCTGCGCGACACGCCCGCACACGTTCTCGCGGTCGCATGGGCGTCACCAGCGACGTCCCACGAACGGGAGCAGGCGCCTGCTCAGGGCGGCCCGGCGAATGAATTCGCGGCTGAGAAACCACGAAGTCGGCCTGCGCCAACTGCAAGGCCATCTCCCCGCGCGATCCGACGGTCGGCGCAAGGCCGAGCCCCGCCCGACTACCGCGCGTAGCGCCACAACCCTCCCCCAGACTTGGGGGAGGGTGCGAGCCTAAGCGAGCGGGTGGGGGCGCCCGCCCACGCGCCGATGCCCACCCGGCACACGGATGTAAACAGGATCTGAATCATACCTGGACGAAAGCGGGGCCGCATCCACCGGGATGCGGCCCCGCTTTGTTGTCCCGCCCCGATGCCTACTGCTTGGGCGCGGCGGCGGGGGCGCCGCCGCCGAAGTCCACGGTGGGGGCCTGCTCGGCGTTGGCGGGGGCCTGGTACGGCTGCTTGCGCTCCGCGCCCGTGACCTTGGCCGTGACCGCCGCCGGGAACTTGCGGATGTAGGTGTTGTAGCGCTTCACGGCCTCGTTGTAGTCCTGCCGCGCCACCGAGATCTTGTTCTCGCTCTCCGCCAGCTGGTCCTGCAGCCCCTGGAAGTTGCGCGTGGCCGTGAGCTGCGGGTACGCCTCGCGCGCCACGTTGATGAAGGTGCCGATAGAGGCCGTGACCGCGCGGTCGGCCTGCTGCATCTGCTGCACGTTGTTGCTCTTGACCGCCTGGTCCAGCTGCGTGCGCGCCTGGGTGAGCTGCTGCTCCGCCTGCGCCACGCTCTGCCCGCTGCGGGCCTTGGCCACGTCCGTGTAGGTGCCGCGCTCGAACTCCGCGGCGCCCTTGACCGTGGCCACCAGGTTGGGGATGAGCTGGTTCCGGTTCTGCAGCGCCACGCCGATGTTGGAGCGGGCCTGCTCCGCGCCCTCGTCCAGCTCCTGGATGCGGTTGTAGCCGCACCCGCCGAGCGAAAGCGCCACCACCAGGGCCATCAGGGGCTTCGCGAGCCTCATCTCTTCCTCCGGATCACGTTGATCGGTTCAGGAACGGACACGGGCCGCCCTCAGGCGCCGTGCACCAGGCGGTCCACGTAGTCCACCACGCGCTCCACCGCGTCCAGGTACCCCGTTACCAGCGGCGACTCCGCCTCCGGCCGGGGCTTCTGCGCCGCGGTGCGGGCGCGGTGGATCTCCAGCAGCGGCGCGGGGTCCATCCCCACCCGCTCCGCCAGCCGCCGCACCACGGCCTCCGCCTCGGCCGGGGCGGGCTGGCCGCTCAGCCGCAGCACGGTGCGGAACAGCACCAGGAAGGTGGAGAACGAGCGCACCAGCAGCTCGCCCAGCTCCTCCGGCTGCCCCGCGAAGAGCAGGTAGCGTTCCCGGAGCTGGATCTGCTTGCCCTTCAGCTCCTTCTCGCACTGCAGCCGCAGGTCCGCGGGGCTCACCACCAGGCCGGTGAACGGGTCGTCGCCCGCCACCACGACGTGCGCGTCGCGCATGTCCGCCACCTCGATGGGGAACACGTCCGCGGAGCGGCGCCACTCGTCCACCGACATCATCAGCGGCGGGGGGTTGCCCTCCGCCACCCAGTCGCGCGCCAGTGCCGACGCGCGCCGCAACGCCGCCGCCGACAGCGCGCGCAGCAGCACCAGCACGTTCACGTCGGAGCCGGGGCGGTACTCCCCGCGCGCGGCGGAGCCGTACAGCACCACCGACGCCAGCTCGTCGCCGTACACCGCCCCCAGGTCGCGCGCGAGCTGCGCCGTGCGCGCCCGGGGATCCTCCGTCCTTGCCTGGCTCACCAGTCACCTCCCGCTCCGCCGCCGCCGAATCCGCCACCCCCGCCGAACCCCCCGAAGCCGCCTCCCCCGCCGCCGAAGCCGCCCCCGCTCCATCCGCCGCCTCCGCCGCCCCAGCCGATGGGGAACGGGATGATGACGGGGCCGCCCCAGCCGCGCCGCCGCCGGCGCCCGTAGCGGCGTCCGCCTCCCCCGCCCCCGCCGCGCGAGAGCAGGAAGAGGATGAACATGAAGAGCAGGATCAGCCCGAAGCCGTTGCCGCCCCCGCGCGAACGCCCCGCCGGCGCGCGCCGCTCCAGCTCGCGCGCCGGCGGCGCCGCGCCGCCGCCGGTGAGCTGGAAGTTGAAGTTCTGCGCGTACATCTGCGCCAGCGCCGTCACGCCCTGGCGGATGCCGGTGCCGTAGTCGCCGTTGCGGAAGTTGGGGAGCAGGTGGTCGTCGCGCACGCGGCCCGCCTCGGCCGCGGTGATGAACGTGTTGGTGCCGATGCCCGTCTCGATGCGCACCGAGCGCTCGCGCGGCGCCACCAGCAGGATGAGCCCGGTGTTCCGGTTGGGGTCGCCCGCCTCGCCGGCGGCACCCACCTTCCACTCGCGCCCGATCTGCCGCGCCACGTCGGTGGCCGTGCGCCCCTCCAGCGAGGGCAGGGTCACGACGACGATCTCGCCGCCGGACTTGGCGCGCACCTCCTCGGAGATGGCGGTGATGGCCGCCTCGTCCGCGGCGGGGATCACGTTGGCGAAGTCGTTGACCCACCCCACGTAGCGGGGGATCTGGAGCTGCGCCCACGCCGGCGTCCCCGCCAGGAGCGTGCAGAACGCGAGGAGAAGCGAGGCCCGGCGCGGCGCTTGCGCTGGTGCGCCGCGTTGCCGCGCCGCGTGCGCGCGCCTACGTTCCGCCGGGTTCCGAATCTGTCCCATCCTCACGGGGGCGTGGATGAAGCGATGGTTGCTGCTGGCCGCATGCTGCGCGGCGGCCGCCGGGTGCAGCGACTCCAAGGTCGTGGTCCGTGCGTCGCTGGACCAGGGCGGGCAGCCCATCGCCGACCTGCCCGTCTGGCTGCTGCCGTACGACCGCAAGGCCCTCGCGGATTCAATGCTCCGCGCGGGTGAGATGCCCGAGCCGGCTATCCCCGCGGACCTGCTAACGCAACTTGAGAGCCTGACCGCGCGGGAGAAAGAGGCGGCGGGCGATTCCGCGCGCCGGCAGGTGCAGGCGGCGCGCCGGACGCTGCAGGCGCGCATCGACTCCATCAAGACCGCGCGGCGCGTCTGGCGGGAGC